>PMXT01000168.1 GCA_003170995.1 Actinomycetota bacterium
CTTGATTGTATGGGCCGACTACTCCAGAAATACTTCCAGTTCGTCGACGGGGGTTACTTAAGCGCGGTCAATCCTGTAATTCCGGAAGATTGGCGACGGCCATTTCGTGAGAGATGGCTATAAAGGAGTCTCCTAGTCACCTCAGCCCTGGAGATCTTGATGAGTTGTTTAATTGGCTACTAAACAACACGGAGACAATCGAACGACTGACCAAGCTTAAGCAACAAGCCTTAGACAATCCCGCGAAGCGCCGTTATTCCCACTACAGGGTTAGAAACCCAGACGGATCGGTCTGCGACACACCAAGGCTCAACAAGCGCCTTGGTAAGCGCCCTCCTGACCCAAAACGTAACAAGTGTTACAATAGTTAACGACCGGACACTGCCTAACAGAGGTCAGGAATCAATTCCCGCAGCTCCGGAGAGGGGTTGTGAAGCTGTCCGGTTAGGACCAAATACCCGAGTAGGGAGGTTCTTTCCTCAAACCGTTGCAGGGTGGAATCCGATCGCTCAGCTCGTGATGGTGACCGGTACGCCGGGGCTGATGCGGACAACCAGCCAGCGCATCGTGCTGTTGCCGAGGCGTACGCAACCGTGGGAGACGGCGCTACCGAGAACGCCACCGACGTTCATTAGTCCGTGCAGGGCGATCTGACCCGGGCCGCCGTCGAACTCCTGAAAAACATTGGAGCGGGCGCTCAATGCAAGCGCGAACGGCGCGCCGACATCGGTGGCGCGCAACTTGATCACTTCTTCGACGAAGAACTCGCCGTGCGGCGTCGGCGTCGAGGGCTTGCCCACGACCGCCTTGACGATTCGCACCGTACGGCCGTTCTTGTAGACGATCACGCGTCGCCTGGAGGTGTCGACGACGATATGCCAGCGCGTCGTCGAGGCCGCAGTCGCACGTTGTTTGATCCAGCCCGTATGTCCATTCGGGCGCCCGGGAAGCCTGACGTGCAGCCACTCGCGCCCGTCGGCGTCGGTCCTTTCACCGAGAACCGGAAGCACGGTCCGCTCCCCCGTTATCGGCCGCCGCGTCGGCACCAGCCCAAGCGACGTTGAATCTCGAGTGGGCTTCGAGAACGCCCCGTGTGCGCTGAGCAGCGCCGCCAACTTCTGGGTCGGCCTCACGACCCTGGATGTGACGGAGTACGCCGGCGCCGCCCCCGTCCACGTCACGACGAACAGCACGAGCGTTGCCGTGAAGATGAGCCGGAAACGATGGGTGCGCATGGTCACCTCTCCTGATACCTGCCTGCGCTAGAAACAGGACGAGCGGGCGGCGTCGCCGCCCGCTCGTGATCGCTGGCGCCGGTCGGGTCCCAGCGGAACATTGCTCAACCTGTAAAGCCGGCGTGGTGACGAGCCGGTCTAGCGTGACCGGCGGCCTTCTTCTTGGCTGCCGCAGCCTTCTTCTTGGCTGCCGCGGCCTTCTTCTTCGCCGCCACGGCCTTCGACGTGGTGGTTGTCTTAGTGGTTGTCTTGGTGGTTGTCTTGGTCGACGAAGCAGCGCACGGCGTCCTTGCGATCGTGTCGGTGTCGAGTGTGACTGCGCCGTTTCGGGCCAGCACGCGCCCATGAACAGTGACGCCGGTGGTGACGGTAATACTGGTCAACGCGAGGACGGTGCCCCGGAAGGTAGAGCCGGTGCCGAGCGTCGCGGAGCTGCCGACCTGCCAGAAGACGTGGCAGGCCTGAGCGCCGTTGATCATCTTCACCTGGCTCCCTGATGCCGTGGTGAGTGAGGAGCCCGCCTGAAAGACAAAGACGGCGTCCGGGTTGCCGCGGGCGTTAAGCGTGAGCGCCCCGGTAAGTCCGATCGATGAGGCGGAGTTGTAGACCCCGGGCGCCAGGGTTCGCCCGCCGAGGTCGGCCGCGATCGGAGAGGTCGGCCCTTCGCCGGCAGCGGTGTCGTAGGCGGTGACCAGATCGGTCTTCGCCCCCTGCGTGACGGCGTCACCGGCGTGGTTTGTTCCGTTCACGGTGAGCGACCCGGTCCCGGTCATCGACGTGGTCGGATAGGTCCCGAGATCGCCGGTGACGGTGGTCGGGCCGGTGTTGGTGATGCCGGAACCGGCCAGGACAGCAAAACTGTCTGCGGTTCCGAGCGGCACGGCTGTCGCCGCTGCCCCGGCACCGACGACGAGCGTCGCCAGCATCCCGAGCACGAACAGCGCGACCAGGGAGAATGTCCACGTGACACGGGAGCGGAAACGTCTCGCGCCCGAACGGCACTTGAGGATCGAAAGCTTCATAACAGGTCTCCCTCAGTGTGAACTCATCGCCGACCAAGAAACTGCGACGGTCGGTCTGTTCCGACCTGCTCTGCTGAGGGCGGACCTTTCGCGGTGGCCGACGACTTGGGCCACCACTCCTTAATAGTAGCGCCGATCAATGAGGCGCTCGAAAACAGTTCTTCGGCAGTTTTCCCCTGCACCTCAATCCCCTTTCCGGGAGTCTGCCTTTGCAGAGCCGATTCGCTCGATGCCGAGATTCGCGGCTTCGTCTCCAAGGACGCACCGCTGACCGAGATCGTACGAGCCGATCGGCTTGTCGCCGAGGGCCGCGTCTACATCGATCCGGTGCCGGCGGGTTTCATCTCGCATTCGACCGCGAACGGTAACGTGAGCCGGCTCACGTAACGCGAACGCGAAGTCCTGCGCATGCTCGCCGGTAACCACTCCAACGTGGCGATCGGTAGGGCACTCTTCATCGCACCCGATACCGTCCGCTGCCACGTGCGCAAGGCGATGGTGAAGCTGGACGCCGCTACGCGCACCGAAGCCGTCCAATCGTTCTGCGTCAGTCCGTCCTGCCCGCAGCGTTGTGGACGCGGCCGAAGGTCGCCAACAGAGGTCGAGTAGCTCTGAGAGCGGTCCCGGAAGGCCTGATAACCGTCCAGGGCCTATCCCGTTAGGGATACGCGGCCGCTGGCGCCGCGGGGCGGCCGCATCGATCGCGCAAACCTCGCGGGACAGGCTCTAGTGTCCTGCGCCGCTTTTACGCTTTCGGGCTAGCGGTCAGGCGGTGATCCGGTACGGGCTCAACTTCCAGCCTACCCAGCGCCAGAACCAGCCGGGCAGCGGCCGGGGCGCGTTCGGGTGCGTTCCCTTCCGTCCCTTCGCCCGCCAGTCGAACATCCGCTGGGCCCAGTGCGGGATCGCGTGGGGCAGGCCGCGCGGTCGCGGCTTGCTGACGACCTTGACGTAACGCGATAACGGGCTCTTGTTACCCGCCGCGTCGATCGCCCTGAGGCGATAGATACTGCGACCGTTTTTCGGTTTGCCGAGCAAGGCGCTCTTCGCGGTACCAGCTAGCGTCTCGATCGGGGCGCCGTTGAGAGTGACCTGGTAGCCGGCAATCGCACCGCTGTTGTCGCTGGAAGCTCGCCACCTGAGCATCAGCTTTCGCGCGACGAAGCGTCCTCTCAACGTGGTCGGCGTGGTTGGCGGCTCGATGTCCTGCAGAAGCGCGAAGTACCCCGGGACGAACGTGTAGATATCGAGCGAGCCGTCCGACTCGACCAGGTAGCCGCTGTTGGAACCAACGGGGAAGACGGCCGAGCTCAAACGCCGAATCGGCTTCCAGCTCTGCCCGTCGCTGGAGAAGGCGACGACCACGCCCGGCGGCGGCGAGCTCACGTGAATGGCGAGGAGCGTATTGAACCTGGAGATAGAAATGCCGGTCAACTCGTCCACCGTCTGAAGCTGCAGAACGTAGCTTCCGGCACTGAAGCCGGGTAGCGGGATCGTGAGCGTGGACGGCGTGAGCGTGGGTGTCACTACGACCGACTCATCGAAGGAGTTTTCCCACCAGCTCACCGACGCCTCGCCGTCGCTCGAGAAGGCGGTGCCCGCGGGAGACCCGGTCGGCAGCGTCGCGGCCGCCTGCACCACGGCGCCGTCCACATAGTTGCTGTCGATGTTGAGCCTTACGCCCCCGTAGGTTTCGTTGTGACCGCCTCGGTACTGATGAACCCGCTGGTGATCGCTCCAGTAGGAGTCGGAAACAACCGGCTCGCCGAAGACCTTCTTCACCCCGTTCCAGCGCGCGATCCAGATGTCGTCGGGAGCGCCGCCGGAGTTGCTCTCTAACATGCTGACGAGGTCGCGAATAGTTGAGCTCGCACTGCCGTAGACGCCGGCCGTATAGCCCTTGGCGTGCAGCTCCTCGACCCAGGCCGCGACGAAGCGCTGCACCGCCCGGGTGCAGGAGGCGGTCGGGTTGTAGCCCTCCATGTCGTAGTAGATGGGATTGCCGGCTTCGATCCCGAAGTGGGTTGCGCGAGCAGCGGCTTTGTCGGCGGCCGCCTTGCCCTGTGACCTCGCCGAGCCAGACGTGATCAGACTGAGCCCCTTCTGGGACACGCACGATGCCTGTCGGCCAACCCAGAGTGGAAGCAAGTTCCAACCCATGGCTCGAACGCTGTTCACCCAGGTGGGCTTGAGATTTCCATCGGGACAGGCGCGGTTCGATCCGCCCAGGTAGATCCCGACCGCCCGGTACGGTGACCCGAGCCAGGCGTCCATGGCATCGAGTGAGGGCGCTCCACAAGTGTCGAAGCCATAGCCGGTGAAATAGCTCGGGCTCGTCAACCGGGCGGCGCCCGAAGCGCTACCAGCCGCGGTGATCACGAGCAAACCGGTAGCGGCGATCAGGATGAGTGCGAGAAGCTTCCTGCTACGCGTCACGAATCGTCGAAGTGTACGGACAGGCTCTGATCGCCGGCGGATCGAGCTCGAACGTTTCGCCTTTGAGGTCTTTGGCGCGAGGCGGCCGCGCCGGGCGTGCAAGCCTATTCGAATCGGTCCCTAGAGCGTCCACTCGGTGCCGTTGCCAGAATCGAGCGTGCGGGCCCAGCCCACGTTGCCTCCGCCGTCGCAGATCTCGAATGATGTCCCGGCACGCGTTCCGATGCCTTTCCGCCCAACCCGTCGGGCGCTCACGCGGCGGAAAGTCGCGGCGCCGTCGACCTGCGTCTGAACGGCGTAGGCTCCGGCCCCATCTATCTCCACATCCTCGAGCTCGACGTTTTCGACGCGCGCCCCCGAGACGAACGCGACCGCAGTTAGCGGGCTGTCGCGGATCTCGAGGCGCTTCACCACGATCACACCGTCGAGCGGCTGGTCGCGTGCATCGAACCAGAGAGCACCCACGGGGCAGTTCCAGTTGCGATCGAGGTTCCCCGAGCGGACGATCTCGTTGTCGGCGATAGTTGTCGTCCCGGCGACTGCGGTAGCGCCGAAACGATTGCCAACGTGGATGCCGCCGCCCTCGTTGATTCCGGCGTCTCGGACGAGGTTCGCGATCACGCTGTTGTCGCGCCCCCCGTAGATAGCAATCCCGTTCGCAAGAAAGACGAGGTCGATCGTGTTGTAGCTGAAGGTGTTGCCGACATCCTCGTTGGGTGCGCTCCACATTGCGAGTCCGTCGTCGCCCACTCCGCGTATGTGACAGCCGGTGACGGTCGAGTTGGTAACGCCATCGTGGAAGTTGATGCCGTCGGCCATCTGGCAACGGATCCGCAGGTCTCGCAGCTCTAGCCTGTCGAATGGCCCGTCGAGCCAGGCACCGACCTTCGTATGCTCGATCCAGACGCGCTCGATCGTGGAATCCGAGAGCGCGCCACCAATGCCGTTCACCTGCACGTCGTCCTCGCGGATCCAGACGCGACCTTCGATCTGGAAGTCCGCCAGGTGGACGTTGTGGCTCCCACCCTGGCGCGCCCATCTCCCGTAGACGCCGACGCTGTCGCCGCTCAAGATCGTGTGCCACATCCCAGCTCCCCGGATCGTCACCTCGTCGACGACGAGGTGCTCGTCGATCCGGTAGGTGCCGGGTGGGATCCAGACCGTCGCGTCGGCAGCGCGCGCCGCCTCGATCGCCGCGTCGAAGGCCTGCTTTGCGCTCGCGCGCCCCGTGGGATCGGCGCCGTGTTCTATCACCGAGACCGAGCCGAGCGGCTGCGCGAGCGGTGGCGCCACGTTCTCGAAATCGATCACGTCGATCGTCACCGCGTCGGCGGTCTCCACGACGAGGCGCACCTTCGTCCCCCGCTTCATCGCCGGGAGTAGCGCGTGCACCTCGTCGAAGAAGTGCTGGGGCCGCCCGTCCAACGGCTTCTTCGTGAACGGGTAGGCACCGTAACGCCAGGTGTAGGCGTTCGTGAGCGAGAGCGTGGCGGCAGTGACGCCGTTGACAAGCACCGTGAGCGGGACCACGTACACGGAGCTGTCGTGAGTATCGGGGATGTTGTAGCGCACGACGATCGAGTTCGCCGGCGCCGTCAACTCGAAATCGATGAACTGGCCCCGCTCGAGCGTCACCGCCATTCGCTCGCAGGCCTCTGTCGCAAGCTCGTTCTGCCGGTAGCAGGGGCCAATCACCGTGCCGTTCGTTGTGGCGTCCTGAGCCTGGTGCTCGAAGAACGGCAGCATGGCGCCGACTGCTTGCTCGGGCCATTCTTTGTAGTCGAGGATCACTGGTACAGCACCGCCTGGAGTCGGAGTAGAACCGGGTGTGTCTCGCTAGCCGCCATTAGCTCCGCATACATCCCGTAGTCCGCGATTCGCCCATCGCATAGGAGGGGAATTCGATCGCTATCGGCATCGTCGAGAAGTGGCTTGAGACACGGATGGGTGGTTGCTGCGTCACCCCAGCTGCCTACACAGCGCTGGGCGAGCGCCAATAGGGTCGTGAAGCGCCTCCGCCGCTCGATGGTCATTCTGATTCGAGCTCTTAGCGGTATGCGGAGGCTTGAAGCGAGAAGAGCTCCGCATAGCTTCCATTGAGGGCGAGGAGTTCCTCGTGGCTGCCGCGCTCAACAATCGCGCCGTCGCGGATGACGAGGATCAGATCCGCCATCCGCACGGTCGAGAAGCGGTGCGAGATGAAGAGCGTGATCGCGCCCGCGGCGGCGGCGACAGCGCGCGTCGAGGCTGCGTAACGCTCGAAGAGGGCGTGCTCTGCGTGCGCGTCGAGCGCGGCGGTCGGCTCGTCGAGAACGAGAAGAAGCGGCGTCTCCCGCATCATCGCCCGGCCGAGTGCGAGCTTCTGCCACTGACCGCCGGAGATCTCGACCCCTTTGGTGTAGCTCTTGCCGAGCTGGGTCTCGAGTCCGTCCGGGAGCGCCTCGAGAACGTCGAGCGCGTGCGCGCGGTCGAGCGCGCCGCTCACGACCTCACTGTCGCCCATCCGCGGAACATCCCCCACGCCGACCGTCTCGCGCACGACGAGCTCGTAGCGGCAGAAGTCCTGGAAGCCGGCCGAGACGCGCGCGCGCCAGGCCGCGGGTTCGAGATCGCGCAGCTCGGTGCCGTCGACGAGGATTCGACCCGCGCTTGGCTCGTAGAAACGGCACAGCAGCTTGACGAGCGTCGTCTTGCCGGCGCCGTTCTCGCCCACGATCGCGACCGTCGTTCCGGCGGGAATGTCGAGCGTGACATCTTTCAGCACCGGCGTCTCGGTGCCGGGATAGGCGAACGCGACGCCCTGGAGGGAGATCCCGCGCTCGAGACGTGCCGGGACGTGGCCGCGGGGGACATGGGTCGGCTCGAGCTCGGCGATCAGCTCGCGCAGCCAACCTAGCCGGGCAACCGCCTTGGAGAGGCGCTGCACGCGTGTCGCGACGGCAACGATCGCCCCAACCTGCTGGTTTACCTGTCCGGCGAGCGCAATGACGAGGACGACATCCCCGGTGCTGGTGCTGCGCTGACCCGCGATCGCGTCGTGTACCACGAGGAGCACGGCGCCGACGTAGCCGAGCGCGAACAAGAGCTGCCCACCGACGTGCAGAATCGTGCCTCCGAACTGGGCACGCAGCAGCCGACGCGTGACCGAGTCCCAGAGCGCGTGCTGACGGGAGCGCAGCTCGTCCTGAAGACCGAATACGCGCAGCTCCTTACCGGCGTCCGGCTCTAGCGCGAGCGAGAAGAGGTGCCGCGCGAGCCGGCCCGCCTCGGCGGTCTCTACGCGCGCGTTCTCGACCTTGGCGTTGGCCCACTTCCCCCCGAGGAGCGGCGGCAGCGCGAAGAGCGGCAACAGCAGGAGGAGAGGCTGTACCTGGACGAGGAGGACACCGATGAAGATCAGCGACACCACATTCGTCCCCGCCACCATGAGCGGCTGGACCGAGTCGGCGAAGATATAGCTGTCCTGGCGCAGCAGCTCCAGCCGGTCGGCATAGTCCGCGCGCTCGTGCTGCTCGAGGCCAAGCGAGCCGTTGGAGAGCACCGTCATGTCCTCGTCGAAGTCGATCCGCATCTTTTGCGAGAGGTGGAAGTACAGGTGATGCGAGAAGGCCCCGAGGGTGATGAAGGACAGCAGCAACACGCCGGTCAGCAAGCCCATCAGCGTCGCCGCGTGCGCGTCGCCTTTGAGTGCGTCGTTCGTCAGGTACTTCAGGCTGACACCGAGAAACGGTCCGCTGATGCTCCCCAGTAGGAGCATCAGGATGGCCGCGCTGATCCGCCCTGGTGCAGCCCGCCAGGCTGCGCCGAACACGAAACGCACGGTGACGAGTATCTCCTTCACGCGAGCTCCTGCTCGAGGCCGGGGTCGTCGTCGACGAACCGCGCAGCCTGCAGCTCGAACAGCTCCGCGTAGCGCCCGCCGAGGGCAACGAGCTCGTCGTGGCTGCCGTCCTCCACGATCTGCCCACGCTCGAGCACAACGACACGATCGGCGCGGCGCACCGTCGAGAAGCGGTGCGAGATAACGATCGTCGTCAGCCCTTTCGTCAGCTCAAGGAACCGGGCGAAGAACTCCACCTCGGCGCGCACGTCGAGGTTCGCCGTCGGCTCGTCCAGCACGAGCACGGAGGCGCCGCCCTCAACGGCCATTAGCGCCCGGGCGATGGCGACGCGCTGCCACTGCCCGCCGGAGAGTTCACTACCGCCTTCGTACGCGCGCGAGAGCGGAGTATCGAGCCCACGGCCGAGCGAGTCGCGCAGCGCAAGCGCGCCGCCGCGCGAAAGAGCGCGCGTGATCGCTGCCTCGTCCTCGACGAGCTCGATCGCGCCGAAACCGACGTTGTCGCGCAGCGGCAGCTCGTAGTGCAGGAAGTCCTGGAAGATCGCGGCGATCCGCCGCTGCCAGGCTGCCGCCGGGAACTCACGGACATCGATCCCGTCACAGGTGATCCGCCCCTGCTGCGGATCGTACAAGCGCGCGAGCAGCTTGACGAGCGTGGTCTTTCCGGCGCCGTTGAGCCCGACAATGGCGAGTGAGGTGCCGATCCGGATAGTCAGGTCGAAGCCCGAGAGCACCGGATCTGCCGCGCCCGGGTAGGCGAACGTCACGCCCTCGAAGCGGATCTCGCGCAACGGCAGCCCGGCCGGATCGCGGGAGCCGGCGGCGTCGCTCTCGTCGTCGACCCGCGTGCTCTCGAGCTCACGCAGGGCGTCGTAGCCACGCATCCCGAACTGGGTCTGCCCGTCGGATTCGGGGTACCAGCTAGCGACTTGCGCGGTGGCGAGCGCAGCCTGGATGACGAGCGCGAGCGTCTGGATCGAGATCTGCCCGCGCGAGGCCGCGTGACCGACGAGGGCAAGCGACGCGCTCGCCGCCACCATCGTGAACAGCGCCGCCGGAATGAACGGCCGGATGTAGCCCTGCCAGCGCGCCTCCCAGTAGTGCCGTAGGTACTCGACCGATGCTTCTCGATAGCGCGACCGCAACAAGCCAACGAGAGCGAAGATCCGTATCTCCTTGGCCGCGCCGGAGCCAAGGCCGAGGTTGCGGAAGTACTCGGCACGCATCCAGTGGTGCCACGCGAGTCTCGCCCCGTCGTCGAGCACTGTGAGGGCGTGCCGCCAGACGAAGCGCAACGTCAGCCCGCCGGCTAGGAGCAGGAGCCCGATCGGCCAGGAATAGGCGTAGCCGACGACTACAGCCATCGCGACCGCCGTGATGTAACGGGAGACGAGCGCGATCGTCCCGGCGCAAGCGTCGCCGGGGGAGACCCAGAACCCGAGCAGCGACTCCGCCGCCTGACCGAGCGCCTCGACTCGCTTGGGATCCTCCAGCGGCGCGATGCCTGCCGAGGCGAACGAGGCGCGCATCAACCGATCGCGTGCGATGCCGTCGAATCGGCGGGTGATACGCGTCGTGAGGAGCGCTTGCAGCGGCGCGAGCGACTGCTGCACGATGAAGAACCCGGCCGCGAAGATCAACGCGATCTCGACGCCGTGGGCCTCCGTCGAGCCGGCGCCCGCGTGGATCGCCGCAGGCACGCGGCCGATAAGCACGCTCGTCGAGATGATGAAGCCGACGGGGAGCAGCCCGGCGATCAACTGGAGAAATACGGCAACGACGAGGGTCGGCCAGCCGATCAGCGGCAACTCGCGCAGGATCGCCAGCCGAGTCACCAGATGACCGCGGAACTCGCTCGAAATGCCAAAGGGTCGGCGCATACACGAAACCTACCGGGACCGTGTAGGAACGATTTCGTAGCGCAGACAGGCGATCATTGCGAACGCGTTTCTATCGAACACACGTTCGTCTGTCAAGGAGCCCGTCTCGACTCGTCGGCGACTGCCAAGCTGCCGCGAGAGGCGGACGACGGCCGCTTCCCGGCCCACATTGGCTGTATCGATTGGCATCCCCAACGAGGCACGTGCGCCGTAGGCGCCGTAACTCGTGCAGAAGGTCGTACGGCCGCTCACCTTCGTTCGCGCCGCCGGCCGACTTTCGGCGGAGAAGAGCACCTCATGAGACAGCTTTCCAACCCTGAACTGGAAGTGCGAAACCTTGATCAATACAGGCGTAAGGATGGATTGCGGACTTGAATGGCCCACGGATTATAGCATTCGTGCTATGTAGTTTTCCAGTGCTTGGCGTCCATGAGGATCGTTAAACCGAGGAACCACAGCGAGTGCCAAGGGACGACTTCAGTAGTGGCAAGTCGACACTATTCCCGGCGGCGAAGGCCAAGTGCGACCGATACGGTTCTGAATGCTCGATGTAGCTCTGTCGTTATGAAGACGCTTTCGCCGCTGCCGATGCTATGCAGGTCATCGTTGTGCCAAGACTTGAAGTCGCGCCCGACCCAATTCGGCGACGTCTTCCGCTCAAGCACTCGTATTAGGGCCTCCTCCTCAGAAACGATCCCCATCAGAGTCTCGAACTCTTCGAGATCGAGAAGGACGAGCGGCATGACCCTAGCCGTGACCGCCTCTGTCAGTTTGGCCTCGAGAAGCGGTCGAGCATTCGTTTCGAGGTAGTCCCAGAGAGAGGGATTCAAGAAGACACCGTCCGCCGAAACGACGATAGGCCAGAAGCGTTTCACGTACTGAGGATCGAGGTCTGGAAGAAGCGTTACGCGCCCGGCGGAGATATCGTCGATGACACGGCCGAGCTGCTCCATCTTTTCGACAACTAGCATCCTAAGGTCATCACGGACTGCTTCCGCGTCTGCCTCAACCAGACTTTTAAGAGTGAGTCGCTTGGACGTAACCTCGATGAGCACAAGATCGATGCCGAGATCGACCGCAACGTCGCTCGTCTTCAGCTCTCCCCTTCTCGGCACGCGGTAGGTGATCTCCGGGATCACACGGCCGCTCCCAGGGAGGGATCTCTTGCCGGGGAGCGCTGCGTGAGCGAGGTGCCGAACGTAGTTCTCCTGAATCCATCCGTTGAAGCGCCGAAACCGATCCATCTCCTGATCGCTCCGGTCTCTTGCCAGATCGAGCAAGCGATAGTAGGTCCCGGTTGCGCTTAGCCAACCCTCGATCGCCCGAGGTGCGAGCACCATGAGTCTCCCGTCCCGCAGTCGTAACGCGGGACGCCGAAGGAAAGGCTGTGTCTCGAATGCGGCCCAGCGAGGGTGCTCTGGACTGCTTTCGAACTGCTCCCTAAACCAAGAACGTTCTTCGGCGAGCGCTTCAAATCCCCGCTCGACGCGATCTCCTAACGAGGTGGTTGCGTAGAAGTTCGCAGTAACCGTGACGGGGGGAACTGTCTTCGCGAGGATTCGTGAACCAGCGTACAGCCCGAGCCCTAGCCCTTGGAACTCAACGAACGACAGCATATAGCGCTCGCGCAGCCATTCGTCTAGAGGGCAGTAGTCATGGTAACGACGCGCCCTAGATGACTTGGCGATCACGTCATACATGCGATGGGCTCGAGCTAGGTCATGACCGAGAGCCCGGCGCTCAACTAGTCCGCCGTTGCCGACGAAGTAGCGGAGCCAGCGCTCGTCGTCGACGTCGGTCGCATCGCCTACCACACTCTGGCCAGCATCGAGAACCGTTCCGGGGAGGAAGAACAAAGCAAGCCGAATCGAGTCGAGCTCGTCAGGGCTCAGGTCGTCCGCATCGACGTCTCTAGCGTGGAGGATTAGGAGGCGCTGAAGCGCGAAAAGCTGCTGTTCTGAGATTACGACGCCGCGCTCGTGTGCTCGGAGGAAGCGCGCTGCGGCAGACAAGATAGGTGTATCCCGGTATACGGCCCGCGCGACTCGGAGCTGCCCGGCGCGATCTGTAGGAGTGAGGACGAGCACCTTCTGAGCCGAACTTATGAACCACATAGCGGGCTCGAACGGGAGAGTCCTAACGAGGCCGATCACATCCTCGACGCTGGGGTCAAGCGACTTCCCGAGGAAGCCCAGCTCCGAGGGGAGAACGTAAGGGATCAGCTCCTGGTGTGTCGCATAAACGCCGAGCTGATCGGCAAAAGACGGTGGCTCCCCAACTAGGAGGATAGGGGCCGGCCCAGAGATCTCAGTGAGAGCCTTGCGCTCCGCTTCGCCAGAGCCAGGAGAAGCTGGATTTAGTCGTACGATTCCGCTCGGCTCGAGGTAATCACCTGGGAGAATCAATCGAGGCTGGCGAGCTCTCTTTGCCATGAGGCTCATCGTACGCCGGGGTAAGCAAACGAGTTGAGAGCCCCTCGCGAGCGAACTTAAGCCGCGTCAGTCGCGGTGTTGACGCAGTTCCACGTCTTACGGTCAACTTCGACCGCTTTTCGGGTAGCACGTGATGGTGACTGCGCCCGTGTCAGATGGGCGAGTATGCGCTACCAGTCGGCTTCAGGGCGCGCAAAAAAGAGATCAGGGCGATCCCTCAGCGCCAGGCCAATCTGATGGGAGGGCGAAGATATCAGCGGCCTCACCAACCGAGTCAAGGTATCGGACGGCCCCGTTCTTCTCTGGTAGTGCCTGGGGGAACGGGAGGGGTTCCTCAAGAGGTCGGTCAGCCCACGGATTGAGCCAAAGGCGTGGAAGTTTCGTTGTCACCTGCCACGGGGCGAGATGTGATGCCGTTAGTGCCGCAGACACGTTCGTGCCCGTTGGGCCTCGGTCGGTCATCCAGGCACTATCGCGCAACCTCACCCATCCGCGGCTCCCAGTCGCCCCCGGGGTGTATTGGATCGCCTCGCTTCCGAGTAGTGCCTGTTCGAAGGCCTTGATATCGCCGAACGTAGACATGCTGAGCGCGGCGAGTATCAGCGGTTCTTCGAGGGCGGGATAGTACTTGCACTTCCGCAGTAGAGCAGCCCTGAGCCGTACGACATCATCGACTGGCCCACTGGAAGGAGGGCCTACACCAATCAAACGGCCGGGGGACTCATTGCGAAACTTCGAGTCGATCGGAAAGGCTTCAAGAACGATCAGCCAATCCTTCGGCGAGAGAGTGAGCGCGGGCGGATCGATACCGTCGCTTAGCTCTGCGGAGACGGCATCCGGGTCGAGGGAGTCAAGCCACTCCCTCACTCGTGCGACGATCTTGGTCAACCGGGGAGTCTGCTGTCCAACTCGCCGAAACTCGATGGAAGCGGAAAACGCGGTGCTCTTGACCTCGTTGATCGCGTCGAGGACACAGGCCTCACGGGTGGGATCTCGATTCTCTTCAACGATCCCAGAGAAGACGGTCAATGCCTCGACATAGAACCCGCTGCTCTCGCCTCGGATGTAGAAGTCGGGTCTTGCAGACGACGATTGGAGTACGGGGTGTACTTCAATGCTGTACCCGAGACAAGTAAAGAGTCGGAACAAATAGAGTTCCCACCAAGCTGGCCAGTGCTGATCGCGTTTTGGCGATCGAAACCGAGCACTGAGATCGGCCTGATGCTTAGTCGGGAAACCGACAAACCACTGGTCGATCTCGTCTCGCACCTTTGCCCACCACGGCGAGCACACTCGGTTGAGAAAGTCATAAGTGCTCTCTGTATGGCGCGCCGGACTTTCGTCAATACGTTCGAACGAACCGAAAAGGTGCGATGGGCGGTTAGTCGAGCTCACTCCGCGGCCGGATCGATCGGCGTCGCGGAAATACACTGCAACGCCTGTGCGACCGCTTTGCGAATCGCGGATTCAAGACTAAAGCCGGTCGACCAAGGTGTGCCAACGACACGACCATCGGGTCCAATGACCTGGAAATGCCACCGACCGTTTTCTGAGCTGCGTCCGCCATCGATCGAGTGGCCGCTCGCAAGGGGTACCAGCAGCTTTCGCTCCCACTCTGGATCGTGCACCAGATGTACGCGGATCTCATCTTCGAGCTGCTCGATCCGATCGACTCTATAGCCGGTCCGGCCGTGCCAGTAGAGCGATCCGACTTCGGGCAGGTCGTACATCTGCCATTCGTCGATAGCTAGTGGGAGCTCCGGTATCGCCGGCTCCCAGAGAACCGCTTGAACGGGAATCGCCATACTGATACTAAGAGTGCCAGCGGCACACGACACTACGAGTTCGGAGTCCTACTCGGACAGAGATCGAACTCGTCGGTGATCGTTCGCCTCGCGGATCAAGGGAGGCGGTGGATCCGGAGCAATCAGAGTCGAAGGCCTTAAGGCGATTGCGCGAGGCCAGCGCTGATCTAGCCGGAGCGATGACGGCCACAGGAGTGGGATTGATCGCAGGACCGCCAGATTCGCTTGTCGGCGCCGCGACGGGTGTCGCCGTCAATCATGCCTTTCGTGCCGTAGGTGAGGAGATTGTCGGGGGTTTGAATAAGCGCTGCCCACGATCAGAGCGATCGGACACGGAAAGGTGCCTCTGAGCAGCATGTTCGTTGTGCATCTCACAACGACGAGTGCACCTCATGAGACAGCTTTCCAACCCTTCGCCTAAGGTGCTAAATCTCGGCGAGGCGTCTGCGAGAGACTCACACGAGTCATAATAGCTGGAAATAACCACTTTTAGTCTACACTGGTGATGCCAAGAATGGCAACGATGCGGCTCATTACGCGTTAACGCGCTCACTCTTTACTAATCCCCGGCAAAGACACGGGCCCGGTCCGCCATCACCCAGACGGTGGCGCCGCGCTCGAGCTCGAGGCGATCGAGCTCAGCGCAGGTCATCTGCGCCCAGACCGTGCCCGAGTCCGCGAGCTGGAGCTCGATTCGAGCCTCGAAACCGAGACGAGCGATCCGCTCGACTCGAGCCTCGAACGCACCGGCGGCAGGCTCCAACCGCAGGTCGAGATCGTGCTGGCGCACCCACCGATCCCCGAGTTGAGCAGCCGCGCCGACAAAGCTCATCACGAAAGGAGTCTTCGGCTGGTCGTAAAGCTCGCGTGGCGAACCGACCTGCTCAATTCGCCCCTCGTGCAGAACGGCTATCTGATCGGCGAGCGCCATCGCCTCCTCCTGGTCGTGGGTGACGAAAACAGTCGTCACGCGAACCTCATCGTGCAGGCGGTGTAGCCATTCTCTGAGCTCGCCCCGTACACGCGTGTCGAGTGCGCCGAAGGGCTCATCGAGGAGAAGGACTTTCGGCTCGACGGCGAGCGCCCGTGCGAGCGCCATTCGCTGCCTCTGGCCGCCGGAGAGCTGAGAGGGGTAGCGATCCGCGAAAGGTTGAAGCTGGACCAAAGCGAGCAGCTCGTCGACCCGCGCACGGACTTCGGCCCGCGGGCGTTTGCGGATCTTGAGGCCGAAGGCGATGTTGCCACGCACCGTCATGTGCTTGAACGCCGCGTAGTGCTGGAAAACGAAGCCCACGCCGCGCTTTCGCGGCGCAAGGCCGGTCGCGTCTTCGCCCGAGATCGTCACCCGACCGGCATCCGGGCGCTCGAGGCCAGCGATCACGCGCAGGAGCGTCGACTTGCCCGACCCGCTGACGCCGGTGACGGCGGTNNGGCCCGAGCAGGGCCGTCAGCGAACCTTGCTGAACATCGAGCGAGACATTGTTTACGGCGGTGAACGATCCGAAACGCTTCGTCACGCCTTTGACGCGGATACCCATCAGTGGACTCCTTCTTTGGGCCGGAGAAGATTCATCGTCAGAAGCACCACGATCGCCATCAGTGCGAGCACGACCGAGGCCGCGTAGGCGCCGACGATGTCGAAGTTCTCGTAGCGGTCGCTGACATAAAGCGTCGCTGTCTCCGTCTGCCCCGCGAGGCGGCCCGAGACGACCGAGACGGCGCCGTACTCGCCGAGCGAGCGAGCGGTCGTGAGTACGACTCCGTAGGCGACCGCCCAGCGAATCGCCGGGAAGGTGACACGTCGGAAGACCTGCCACTGCGACGCGCCAAGCGTCTCGGCCGCCTGCTCCTGGTCGGTTCCAATCTCGCGCAGTACCGGCACAACCTCGCGCACCACGAACGGGATCGAGACGAACGCGGTCGCCAGGATCATCGACGGCATGGCAAAGAGAACGCGAATGCCGTGGCTCGAGAGCCATGATCCGAACCACCCGGTGCGGCCGTAGAGGAGGAAGAGCGCGAACCCGACGACGACCGGCGACAGTGCAAGGGGAAGGTCGACGAACGCGTTCAGAAGCCCCTTCCCCGGAAAGGGATGACGCACGATCAGAAGTGCGCAGAGAACGCCGAAGATCGTGTTGGCGGGAACGGCGATCGCGGTGATCTCCAGCGTCAGCTGGAAGGCGTGCATCGCTGCGGGGGTCGTCACCGCGCTCCAGGCCGGGCCGAAGCCCTTCTCGAAGGCGCGCCAGAAGACGATCGAGAGCGGCCCGAGCAGAATCAGCGCCAGGTAGCCGAGCGCCACCGTCCTGAGCGCGAGCTTACGCATGATGACGGGTCGTCCAGTGCCGCAGCGCGCCGATCAGGAGAAGGACGCCGAATGAGATCGCGAGCAGCAGCACCGAGGCCGCGGCTGCGCCGGAGGTGTTACCGCTCTCGATCTGACCAAAGATGTAGACGGAGGAGACCTCTGTCTTGAAGGGGATGTTGCCGGTGATGATCACGACCGAGCCGAACTCGCCGACCGCCTTCGCGAACGCGAGCGCCACGCCGGAGAGAATCCCCGGCAGAAGGTTGGGAAAGACGACTCGCGAGAACGTCTGCCAGTTCGAGGCGCCGAGTGACTCGGCCGCCTCCTCCAGCTCATGGTCTAACTCTTGCAGCACCGGCTGGACGGTGCGAACGACGAACGGAAGCGTCACGAAGAGGAGGGCGAGCACGATTGCCGCGCGTGTGTAAGCAACGTCGATGCCGATCGGCGAGCGCGGTCCGTAAAGCGCGAGCATCGTCAATCCCGCGACGATCGTCGGCAGCGCGAAGGGAAGATCGATCAGCGCATTGACCACCCCTTTGCCGCGGAATTCGTCGCGGACGAGCACCCAGGCGATCACCGTGCCGGCAACAGCGTTAACGAGCGCGACCGCAAGCGAGGTGGCGAGCGTCAGCTTGAGCGCCGCAACCGCCTCGGGGCTCGTCAGCGACTGCCAGAAGCCGGTCGCGCCGCTCTTCGTCGACTGCCAAACAAGCGCCGCCAGCGGCAGCGCCACGATCAGGCTCAGATAGGTGACGACAACGCCAAGAGTGAGCCCGCCAAACGGGCTCACTCTTCTCACGGCACGGGGCCGCGCTGTGGCCGTCGCGGCGGAGCTAGCCAGTGACGCCTCCTACCTTGGCCTCGATCTTCGCCATGATCCCGGTTTTCGGATCGAAGAACTTCGGCTGCGCCTTCACCCAACCCCCGAGCTTGGGGTCGGTGATCTTGAATATCTTCAGCGTCTTGGTCGGAAACACCGAGGCGTACTTCTTGAAGACCTTCGGCAGAATCGGGCGGTAGCCGTTGTCGGCGAAGAGTGTCTGCGCCGCGGGTGTGAATAGGTATTTGACGAAGGCGTTCGCTTGCACGGGGTTCGCGGTGGTCTTCGTCACGGCTACAGGGTTCTGGATCAGGATCGTCCTTTTGGGGGAGCGATATGCGATCGGCTGTCCGAGCTTCTTGGCGGCGTAGGCCTCGTTCTCGTACGAGAGAAGGACATCGCCCTTACCGGAGAGGAACGTCTGCAGAGCGTTACGGGCGCTCGTGTCTTGAACGCTTACGTGTTGGAACAGCTTTGTTAGCTTGGCAACGGCTTGTTTTTGCGTCTTGCCTGCTTTACGCCAGGCGCCGTAGGCGGCCATTACGTTCCATCGCGCGCCGCCTGAGGTGAACGGATTAGGCGTGATCACGTCGACGCCCTTCTTGAGTAGGTCGTCCCACGTCTTGATGTTCTTGGGATTACCAGGGCGCACGACGAAGACAACGATGGAGTTCGTGACCATGCCCCCGTATTTGTTCTTGGCGTGCGAGTTCCACGACCTGCCGACGACGCCGGCCTTGACCAGACTCGTCATGTCGGGCGCAAGTGAGAGATTGACGACGTCGGCCTTGAGCCCGGCGATAACGGCCGCGGCCTGCGTTCCCGACGCGCCGTAGGAGGTGCTGAAGGTCACACCGGACCCCGCGGGTGTTGCTCCGAAGGCGGGGATGATCTGGTCGTACGCCGCTTTCGGCGTCGAGTACGCGACGAGCGTGAGGTTCGCGCTCTTACTCGCGGCCGAGGCGGCAATGGTCGGTATAGCGACCAAGAACGCGGTGGCCAGCAAGGTCAGAGGGCGGGTAAGACGTGGCATCGTGAGCTCCATTCTCGTTTGCTTGGGTCTCGTTACATCAGTAAGTTTTATAACAGCCATTAGGAATTCGCGACCAACATAGCGGCTCGTCCGGATGC
>PMXT01000158.1 GCA_003170995.1 Actinomycetota bacterium
CTACGGCGTCAATCGACGGTTGGAGCCGCGTAACCCGCTGAGATCACTGGGCAGCCCGGGGGATGCGCTGTCCTAATCTTGCCACGAGACTCACCGTCATCGGGTAGACCCCCGAGGGAAGCCGAGGACGGAAGGTGGACGTGGCGCGTCCGAAGTGTCAATATGAGGACTATCTAGTCCTCATATTGACACGAGGTTCGCCCGTGCCCGTTTCCACCGTCTCCGGGATGGTCGCCGAGTTGTTTCGCAAGAAGCCGGTATTGGAGATGCGCGCGATCGAGCGCGCTGCGGGAGCGCGATCGCGGCGTAGCCTGTTCCGGGATCTGGACGCCCTGGGCTATCTGTCGAGCTACACGCACACGGGTCGCTTCTACACGCTCAAATCGATCCCCGACTTCGACTCCGATGGGCTGTGGCGTTATGAGGGGATCGGCTTCTCGCGGGACGGAACGCTCAAGGCGACCGTACGCCGCCTGGTCGAGTCGGCAGAGGCAGGCCATACCCAGCGGGAGCTCCAACTGCGGCTGGGAACGCGCGTTCACAATCCGCTGCTCGCTCTGGTCGAGCACCGGCGGCTGCGGCGCGAGGCGGTCGCGGCCGAGTACGTGTACCTGGCCGCAGCACGGGCACGGGCAGCGAAGCAGCTTGAGCGGCGTCGCGCGGCAGCAGCGAGCGCCGGTCAAACGCCGATACCGTCGCTCGAAGTCGAGGTGCTGGCCGAGGTGATCCATGGCGCGCGTCTGCCGCCGCCGGACGCCGCGACGCTGGCTGCTCGGCTGAGCGCGCGCGGCGTCCGGGCGAGCCCAGCCGAGGTGGGCGCCGTGCTCGAGCGGCACGGTCTAAAAAAAACGGCTTGGTCACCCTCGCGACGCTCGAGGCATTGAGGCGGGCAGCGAGCAACCTCGAGATCCAGTGTCGCGCCCACATCCGGAGCACCACCGGGATCCAGGTGGACTGCGCGGAGCCTCCCGGGCCAGCCCCCTGCTGCGGCGGCCCCATGAACGTGGAGAAGACCTTCCGTCACCGCGGCATGACGCTTCGCCACGGCTGCTTCGAGGTGCGCGAAGTCATCTACGCTTGCGCCCGGAGTTGCCTGCGCGCGGGCCGGCGCATCAGGTTGCGCCAGATGGAGCCCGCCGCTCTTCTGCTGCCCCGCAGCACCGTCGGCTACGACGTCATGGCGTATGTCGGCATCGAGCGGTTCGTCCACCAGCAGCAACGAGAAGAAATCCGCGCCTCGCTGCGGTCTCGCTGGGGCATCGAGCTCTCCACGGGCGAGGTGAGCGTGCTCGCCCGGAAATTCTGCGTCTACCTCAATGCACTCCACGTGGCGCACGCGCGCTCGCTGCGCAAGGTATTCGAATCGGACGGCGGTTGGCCGATGCACGTGGACGCGACCGGCGAGGACGGCCAGGGCACTCTCCTGGTCATCTACGCCGGCTGGCGCGGCTGGGTCCTGGGCGCCTGGAAGATCCCCACCGAACGCGCCGAGGCCATCCTTCCCAGGATGCTCGAAACCGGAAAGCTCTTCGGCCCGCCTTGCTCGGTGATGCGCGACCTCGGCCGTGCGGTGATCGAGGCCTCGCAGAAGTACATCGCCTCCCTCAACAAACCCATTCCCAACCTCGGCTGCCACATGCACTTCGTGCGCGACGTCGGCAAGGACCTATTGCGCGATTCCCACGATGCGCTACGCGAGCTCTTTCGCCGCTTCGAGGTCGTCGCCGACTTGAGGGCGCTCACCCGCGATCTCGGACGCAAGCTCGGCGGCGATTTGTCCGAAGCGCGCGCCCAGGTCGTCGGCTGGCTCGAGGACGGCAAGCAGCCCTTCGAGCTGTCGCCCGGTCTCGGCGGCCTGGCGATCGTGAGAGCGCTCGCGCAGTGGACGCTCGACTTTCCGGCCGATGGCAACGACGAGGGCTTCCCCTTCGATCGTCCCTGGCTCGACCTCCACGCGCGCTGCATCCGGTGTTGTCGGGCCGTCGAGACATTCCTCACCAGACCCCAGCACGCCGACGCACATCGGGCTCTCGACCGGCTCTTCAAGATCGTCGTCCGGGTCAGGAACCAAGTGCCCTTCGGCGCACAGGCAACCATCCTCTCGGCGCGAGCGAAGCTGCTCGACGAGCTCCGCGGCGCGCTTCGTCTCGACCTCAAGCCCGAGGGACGCAATGCTCCTCTGTCGCAGGTCCTCTCGTCAAAGCAGGCTGCCTCGGAGCTTCAGGACATCGAGGCGGCGCTCAATCGGCTCACCGCTTCGCTGCGCGAGCGGCGGCCCACACGAGGTCCAGCGAAGGATCAACGATCTGCCATCGACATCGTCCTGACTCATCTCGACAGGCACGGCGCCTCGCTCTTTGGCCACCTGATCTCCCTGCCGAGGGCGGTCGGCGGCGGCCTCCGCGTCGCCGAACGCACCAACGTCATGCTCGAAAGCTTCTTCCACGTCCTCAAGCGCGGGGAGCGCCGTCGTAGCGGCCGCAAGAACCTCGCACAGGATCTCGAGCATCTTCCGCCGGAGGCCGCCTTGGCTCTCAACCTGCGGCGCCCGGATTACCTCGAGGTTGTTTGTGGCGGATCCCTCGACGATTTGCCGGCTGCCTTCGCGAAGCTCGACGCTGGCCACCGCGATAGATCGCTGCCCGCGCGGACCACCCCCTCGTCCGAAATCGACATCGTCAGCGCTTCGATGACCACGACCGACCGGAGGCTGGTGCGCACGGACGCGCTGAACACCCGCGTGCAGAGCGCCGCGCAAAGCCGCTCCATGCGCCTTGGGTGACTACCTGCCAGCGGCCACGCGATGCTCACGCCCGCGCGGACCTGCCACGAGTCAGGCTGTCAGGAGCCGAGAATGAGGCTCGGCAACCGTCGATTGACGCCGTAGACGCCGTCGGTCTGTCAGTCAAGTGGCGCGTGGCCGCTCGGCCCGTCGCTCGCCCCACACAACGAATCCCGCTCCGGGCGCACCCCGCACGGTGGCCTTCCCGCTCAACCTACCTGGGGACGATCAGGAAGAAGCGCGAAGTCGCGGTCGACGGGACCGCGGGCCATCTGACCGAAGACAGGCAAGACCTTGCAGGTTCCGCGTGACCCCCGATCGCGTCCAGAG
>PMXT01000161.1:0-2817 GCA_003170995.1 Actinomycetota bacterium
GGCGGGTGGTTTGGTGGCGGGCGGCATAACGTGGTGCCGCAAGGCACCAAGTCGACCAGTCTTTATTCGGCATGGAACTCTCAAGCCGGGCCCGCTATCGGTCGATCCACGCGGATGTGAACGGCATGGCGGCGGCATGAAGGGCTCAATGACGATGACCGGGATGGTCGCCGGCTCGACGCTCGGCGGCGTCGCGCCGATGCTGATCGGGGGCGGAATGGGCTTGTCGATACTCGGCAGCATCATCGGCGGCGTCGCAGGTATCTGGGCCGGGCTGCGATTCAACGAGTGGATCTCCTGACCATCACACGGGAAAACGCTGCGGCGAGCCGACTATTGTTGGCGCGATGGCTCTCCGTGCGGTGATCTTCGATCTCTGGGGCACTCTCGTCCCCTTCGATACCGAGTGCTGGCAGCCCGTGTTGACGTCGATCGCCGAGGTGCTCGAGGTTGCGACTTCGGCATGAGCCCGGTACTGCTTCGGCCTCGTGACACACAACCGCCTGAAGGTTGGCAAGGGCCGGAGATTGCTCGGCTCGGTCAGGTGCTCGCGCTCGTCCCCTGAGAGTGGGATCGGCTCTGGCAACCTGCGCACCGACTCGGCGAGATAGGCCCTAAGCTATCGGCATGGCTCTCGAAGTCGGCATCGTAGGTCTGCCCGGGGCGGGCAAGACCACCATCNNAACGCCCTGACCAAGGCGGGCGCGCGGGTGGGCGCCTTCTCCGGCCCCTCGGGCAAGGAGCACGTCGGTATGGCCGAGATCGTCGACGAGCGCCTACAACAACTGGCCGAGACGGTCAAGGCCAAGAAGGTGACAAGGGCGGCGATCCGGGTGGTGGACGTGCCCGGAACCGGGCCGGCACTGCTCGGAAACCTGCGCCAGGTCGACGCCATCCTTGCCGTCGTCGACGGCTTCTCGACCGAGGCCGATCCGCCGCGTGACCTCGAGACGCTCGAGCTCGAGCTGCTCGTCGCCGACCGCGACCACGTCGAGCGCCGACTCGAGCGCGTGCAGAAGCAGGCCAAGTCGGGCGACGCGACGCTGAAGAAGGAGGCGGCGACGCTGGAACGGTTGCTCGCCCACCTCGACGAGGGCAAGACAATGCGCGACTGGCCCGACGAACTGCCGCCGGAGCTCGATCCACTCACGACCAAGCTACTGATCCCGCTCGAGAACGGACCGAACGGGATCGACGGCGCACTCGAGCTGGAGCTGGCCGAGCTCTCAGACGAGGAGGCCGAGGAGTTCCGCGAGGGCAAGCCCTCGGCGCTCGGTGCGGTTGTGCAGCGGTTGTTCGAGGCGCTCGACCTGATCAGCTTCTTCACCGCCGGCGAGAAGGAGACGCGGGCCTGGACGCTTAGGCGCGGCCAGACCGCGATCGAGGCGGCGGGCACCATCCACTCCGACATCGCCCGCGGCTTCATCCGCTGCGAGGTCATCCGCTGGGACGACCTCGTCGCCTCGGGCTCCCACTCGGAGGCCGCCCGCAAGGGCTTGCAGCGCCTAGAGGGGAAGGACTACGTAGTCGCGGACGGCGACGTGCTCAACATTCGCTTCAATATCTAATAGGGGCTCTAGCGGAGAGAACCAGTCCGCCGCCCAGCGAGCCCTTTCCGCGGTCACACAGAACAGGAGGTTTGCGATGGACGCAACACCCGGACCGACACCGCCGAGGAACCACCGGCGCTTCCTGGAGGAGTTCGACATTGTGGCGGCCCCGTTCGGCGCCAGCTCGTTCGGCGCTAAAGCGGAGGCGTTCGCGCGTTTCTTCGGGACGCCGAAGTTTCTAATCGGCCAGACGCTGATCGTGGGCGCCTGGATCTTCGCCAACGCCGCCGGTCTCATCAGCTTCGACCTCTACCCGTTCATCCTGCTCAACCTGGCGTTCAGCCTCCAGGCCGCCTACGCTGCGCCACTGATTCTGCTTGCCCAAACCCGTCAAGCCGACCGCGACAAGGCACACGCCGACGCGGACGCGCAACATCGCGAGGACGTCGCCCAGGACAGCGTGCACCGGCAGCAGCAAGCGGAGGAAGGCATCACCCTGATCAAGCGGCTGATCGACGAGAACACGATACTCACCAAGCAGGTCAATACGCTCACGCGGGAGATTCACGGCAAAGTCCTCGCGAGCTCGTAGGCTTCTCGCCGGTCGTGGCGTCGTCTGCGCAGCGATCTGACCCCGGTATACGGAGTTCCTGGGAAGGCGAACTGTTTCTTCGTGAGCTCTGAGAGCTGTTACATTCAGCTCTGTCGATGAAGGAGCATCTCACCAAGGTCTGCTGTCGGCCGGGGGCGACGCCGCAGGAAGCGGACGACTTCCTCGAGCACGCGCAGCGCTTCAAGGCGCTCTCGGAACCGGCGCGGGTGGCGATCGTCAACCGCCTCGCCTCGTGCGGAGAGTCGCGCGTGTGCGAGCTCGTCGAGGTGCTCGCGCTGGCTCAGCCGACGGTTTCCCACCACCTGCGCATCCTGCGCGAAGCCGGGCTGATCGAGTGCGAACGACATGGGACGTGCATGCACTACCGCCTCGTCCCGGCGGCGATCGACGAGTTGCGCGCAACGCTGGCTCCTTAAAACTTGAATCAGAATGACGACCTGTCGACTGGGTGTGATCGGTGGATGCGATGCTAGGACGCAGTGTCGCGTTCGTAGCCGGGGCTACGGGCGCGACTAGGGCCTATCCCGTTAGGGATACGTGGTTGAAGTGGGCGAGCCGTGGATGACAGGGGCCGAACAGGCCGTGAAGACGCACTGGTAGTGCGTCAAGCGGTCTGGGCTGTCACTGGCGTCGCGGGGCGGCCGCTTCGGGCGT
>PMXT01000161.1:2846-23526 GCA_003170995.1 Actinomycetota bacterium
TGCTTCTTTTTGATTCGAGTTCTTAGGCGCTGCTAACTGGCGGAGATCAGCGCGACGCCCGCGAGCGCGGCGACGATTCCCACCTTCTGATGCCTGGAGACGTGCTCGCGCAGCAGTGCCTGCGCCAGGAGAACGGTCGTCAGCGGATAGAGCGAGCTGAGCACGCTGACCAGGCTGAGCAGACCGTGGTCGGTTGCGAGCGCATAGAGAGTGTTGGCGCCGCTGTCGAGCACGCCCAAGAGCACGAGCCAGCGTAGGTTGCGGGGCGGGATCCGTAGCGGCTGTCGTGTGAGGAGAAGCACGATCAGCACGAGCGGAACGGTCGTCAGGCGCAGCACGAACGAGGCCGCGAGCGCCTGGTGATGCTCGCTCGCTTTGGCCACTAAGAGGAAGAAGACGCCGAAGCCGACAGCGGCCGCCAGTGCCAGCGGCACTCCCCTGGCCAACCCGGGGCTTTCGCCGGGCTCGCTCTCGGCCGAGGCGAGAATCACTCCGACCAGCGCCAGCGCGATCCCGACCAGCGCCAGGCTCCCCGGCTTCTCGCCCTGTGTCAGCCCGACCGCAACCGGAAGTACGACTCCGGTCGCCGAGACCGGTGCGACGATGCTGATCCTGCCTATCGCCATGCCTCGATAGAAGGCGCCGACCGCTACCACTCCCGCCGCTCCACCGAGCGCCGCGTAAACGGCGGTTCTCGTGTCGGGGTAGGAACCGGTCGCGCCCGCGATCGTTGCCGTCAGGGCGAGCCCGGCCAGCTGGGACACGGCGATCAGTGTCAGCAGCGGTACGACGCGACTCTTGACGCCGCCGAGGTAGTCGGAGAGGCCCCAGGAGACGCTCGCCGCGAGCGCGAGTATCAATCCCAACATCAAGGCTCAGCCTACGCGTCGTCGACCGGTCGCAACTGGGCGACCGTATCGAGTTGATTGGCGTGGTAGAGAGCCGCCGCCTCGGCGGTACGGGCCGAGCGCCCGTCGTGGTGCACGGCGACGGCATGGAGGAGCTCGGCGCGAAGCTCCGAGGCGAGCGAGCCCGAACGCAGCTCGATCAGGCGCAGGCCGAGCTGGACGTGGCCGAGCAGGCGCCCTTCCGAGGTCGGGGCGAACACGGGCGCCGGCCCCAGCTCGAGCGTGCGCCCGAGATCGTGCACGAGCGCGGCGGCGAGAATGAGGTCGGCGCGAAGCCGGGGATGGAGCTGGCAGAGATCGCGGCAGATCGTGGCGACGCCGACGGTGTGCTCGAGCAGACCACCCGAGTAGCTGTGGTGCCCTCCCGCGGTCGCGGGAAGCGTGCGCAGACGCTGCCGCTCGTCGCCTGCCAGCAGCGCCTCGATGCACGAGCGCAGCGCAGGGTGGCTGATCTCGGCGATGAGAAAGTCGAGGAACCCCTCCAGCTCGTCGGGATCGCGGCGGCCGGCCGGTGCGAGCGTTGTCGGATCGGCATCGGGCGCCGGCTCGAGTGTGCGCACCTGGATCTGCAGCTTGTCGCGGAAGCTCTCGACTCGCCCCAGCACGCGCACGGCCGCGCCTTCCGAGAAGCGGGTGTCGAGCAGGTCGACGTCGTTCCAGACGCGCGCCTCGACACGGCCGCTCGCGTCGGTGAGTTCGAGCGCGAGGTAAGACGCTCCGGCCCGTGTTTGCAGTCGCTCCTTGCGAGCAACGGCGTAGATGCCCTCGACGGCGCTATCTGCAACCAGCTCGGTGAGGAGGGTCATGGTCTCAGAGCTCGTTTCAAACGACGACGCGCCGACTGTTTGTGGCGGCACATGTCCCCGTGACGCTCTTCTCGTTGTCCAGGGCGCCTCGCTAATCCGCCCTCCTCCCCAGAGCGTCGAGCGGTAGCGAGAAAAATCCCCCGAGAATGTGTCGGCTTAGTACCGAAGCGGCATTGCGCGGCCGAGTCCGACCCGCCGCAATCACCAGTAATTTCACGGTCGGCAAAGACCGTATTTCCTGCGGAGCCCACTAGTCGAGTCTAGTCACAAGGCGGTTGTTACGCTCCTCGCTGTGGCCGACGTTCAACCCTTCAAAGCACTGACCTTCGACACAGAGATCGCGGGTCCGTTGGCGCAGCTGGTCGCGCCGCCCTACGACGTGATCGATGCCGAGGCGCGCGCCCTGTATCTGGCTCGTTCGCCGCACAACATCGTCAACCTCACTCTGCCCGAGAACGAGCTCGATTCCGGGCCGCTGCTCTCGGCTTGGCGCGAACAGGGGGCCTTGCACCGCGACGCCGAGCCGGCGCTCTGGTGGCTGGAGCAGTCCTATGTGGGGCCTGACGGCCGCGCCCGCACCCGTGAGGGCTTCCTGGCCTCGATCAAGGTCGAGCCCTACGAGAACAAGGTCGTGCTGCCGCACGAGCGCACGCACTCGGGCCCGAAGGAGAGTCGCCTGCGCCTGCTGACGGCGACGCGCACGCAGATCGAGCCGATCTTCCTTCTCTACGACGATCCCGAGCGCTGCGAGCAGGCACTGCGCGATCAGGCGGCCGAGCGCGAGCCCGATCTAGACGCCGAGGAGCTCGGTGTGCGCAGCCGCCTCTGGCGTGTGGACGACACGGAGGCGCTCGCGCGGGTTCGAGCCGCTCTCGCCGACAAGCAGCTTTTGATCGCCGACGGGCATCACCGCTACGAGACGGCCGTCGCCTTCCACGAGCAGGACGGAACAACGGCCAGCGCCTACACCTTCGCCGCGCTCGTCAACACCTGTGGCGAGGGGCTTGCCATCTTTCCGACCCATCGCGTTTTTGCCACGACGCCCGAGCTTGGCGTTCTGACTGGAGGCGAGCCCAGAGACGATGTCGAAGCGGCGCTCGCGGAGCTGGAGGAAATGCCCTACGAGACCGCGGCAGCGCTCGTTTACGACAAGGACGGCGCGCGCCTGGTCGCCACGGGCGAGCCGATCCTCGACGTCGAGCTGGTCGGCCGGCTCGGGCACGAAGGCATCTCCTACACCGCCGACTGGAAGGAAGCCGTTCAAGCGGTCGACTGCGGCGCGGCGGAAGTGAGCGTGCTCATGCGCCCGTCGCGCATCGATCAGGTCTTCGCGGTGGCACGCGAAGGACGGGTGATGCCCCAGAAGAGCACCTACTTCTATCCCAAGCTCCTCTCGGGCCTCGTGCTATACCCGCTCTGATGCCCGAGACGAGTTCCTTGCTCGATTTCTGCCGCGCCACCGTCGGCGACATACGCGCCGAGCTGGAGCGCATGCCTACACGCGAGGAGCGCGAGCTGGTGCTCGGCCAGGGCCGCGGTGGCGATGAGACAACCCAGATCGACGCCGCCGCCGAGCAGGCCGCCGTGCGCCGACTCGAGGCGCTCGACCTGCCCGGCTTCACGCTTGTCTCGGAAGAGTTGGGCGAGAAGGTCTTCGGAGTGGGTGGGCCGATGCGCGTTGTGCTCGATCCGATCGATGGCTCGATCAACGCCAAGCGCGGCATCCCCTTCTTCTCGGTCTCGATCGCGGTCGCCGACGGCGATCGGATGGGCGACGTCTTCTTCGGCTATGTCTACGACTTCGGCAGCGGCGAGGAGTGGACGGCCAGGCGCGGCGAGGGCGCCTGGCTGAACGGCGAGCCGCTCGGCGCGGAAAGGCCCAAGGACGAGATCGAGCTACTGGCCTTCGAGGCGACCGAGACGACAAAAATCGCCGAGTACGCGCCCAACGTCGTCGGGTTGGCGAAGCGCCTGCGCATCATGGGCTCGCTCGCACTTTCGCTTTGCCATCTCGCTGCCGGTCGCCTTGATGCCGTCTGCTCGCTCAAGCCGGCCCGCTCGGTTGACATCGCCGCCGGCCAGTTGCTCGTACGCGAGGTTGGGCTGGCGGTGGAGTTCGTCGACGGTATTTCTTTCCTCGACTCCGAGCTCGATCTCGAGTCGCGCTCACGGATCGCCGCGGCGGGTACAGAGGAGCTGTGCCGAGCGCTGAGCGATCGCCTGAAGAACTGAAGTACGAACGACGGGTCGAGGCCGCGCGACCACCAATAGGCGTCTGCGCGCGAATGCGCGCTCGGGATGGATACCAGCGCCCGCCTAGAATGATCGCCTGATGCGCATAGACGAGATCATCAGCCAAAGCGAGGAGCCGGTCTTCTCGTTCGAGTTCTTCCCCCCGGCGAGCGAGGAGGGAGAGCGCAACCTGCGCGAGGCGATCGAGAAGCTGGCGCCGCTCGAGCCCTCGTTCGTATCCATCACCTACGGCGCCGGCGGCTCGACCCGCGAGCTGACGGTCGAGCTGACGCGTTGGATAAAGCACGAGCTGGGGCTGGAGGCGATGTCGCATCTCACCGGCTACGGAGCCACGCTGGACGAGCTCCGCGCGGTGCTCGGCCGGATCTCGGCAGCCGGGATCGAGAACGTCCTCGCGCTCCGCGGTGATCCTCCCCGCGGGCAGCCCGACTGGACGGCCGAGAACGAGGCGATCCACTACGCCAGCGAGCTGATCGAGCTGATTGCGCAGGAGTACTCGTTCTGTGTCGGCGCTGCCTGCTACCCCGAGGTGCACGTGGAGGCGATCGATCTCGCCAGCGAGATTCGCGTGCTCAAGGCGAAAGCAGAGGCCGGCGCCGGCTTCTTCATTACCCAGCTCTTCTTCGACAACGACGTCTACTTCGAGTTCGTTGACGCGGCGCGGGCCGCGGGGGTTGAGCAGCCGATCATCCCCGGCTTGATGCCGATCACGAGCGCCGAGCAGATCGAGCGCATGACCGCCCTCTCCGGTGCCACGATGCCCAAGGAGCTGGTCACTCAACTCGAGCTGCGTGCCAACGATCCGGGCACCGTGCTCGAGCTCGGCGTGGCTCATGCCGCACTCCAGGCCGCCGATCTGCTCGCCCGCGGCGCCCCGGGCATCCACTTCTACACGCTCAACCGCTCGCCCTCGACGCGTGCCATCCTCTCGGCGCTCAAGGTCAGCCGGCCCTGGGCGAGATGAGCGCTCGGTTGATAACGAGCTATAGCGACCGGCGCGCCGCGACCGGCTTCGTTCCCCGAAAGGTGGTTCGGTGCAGCCAGCCGGATTCGAACCCGATGTCTCTCGCGTGTCTGGCAGGTCGCTGGCCGCGCGAGCGCGTCGCCGGTCAGTGACCCGAGATGATGTGAAACAATCTGGCGTCGGTGAGCATCGGGGACGATGATGAGTCCGGCGCACCTTTCATGGCGAGATCTTCTACAACCGATCAGGCGGTAATTAGGGCGGGGGTGATCGGCTGCGGCTCGATGGGTCGCGGGCTCGTGTACCAGTCGTCCGTCACACCCGGAGTCGACTGCGTCGCCGTGGCGGACGTCGAGATCGAGCGCTGCACCGCTTTTCTAGACCGGCTCGAGCTTCCGTACGTCGTGGTCGACGATGTCGGAGGCATCGAGCGGGCAGTCGAGCGCGGCCTGATCGCCGTGACGGATGACGGAGGGCTGATCACTCGCTGCGCCGGGATCGACGCGGTGATCGAGGTGACCAACACCGTCTCAGAAGCCGGGCATTACGCGATCGAAGCCCTCGAGCACGGAAAGCATCTGATCCTGATGAACTCCGAGATCGATCTGATCTTCGGTCCCTATCTCGCGCGGCTGGCCGAGGAGCGCGGTCTCGTCTGCACGAGCTGCGACGGAGACCAGTACGGAGTCCTGAAGCACCTGATCGACGAGCTCCGGTCCTGGGGCTTCGAGCTGGTGATGGCGGGAAACATCAAGGGCTTCCTCGATCGCCACGCGAATCCGACCAGCATCGTCCCCGAGGCCGACAAGCGGAACCTCGACTACCGCATGTGTGCCTCGTACACCGACGGTACCAAGCTGAACATAGAGATGGCGATCATCGCCAACGCCTGCGGTCTGCGAACGACGGTACCGGGCATGCACGGGCCGCGCGCCGACCACGTGAGCGAGGTGTTCCACAAATTCGACCTCGACTCGCTCTGGCATGAGCGCGCGCCGTTCGTCGACTACGTGCTCGGCGCCGAGCCCGGGGGCGGCGTTTTTGCGATCGGCTACTGCGATCATCCCTACCAGCGGGAGATGCTGGCCTACTACAAGATGGGCGCCGGTCCGTACTATCTCTTCTACCGGCCCTATCACCTCTGCCACGTCGAGGCGCTCGCATCGATGGTCGAGGCGATCAGGGAGGGGCGGTCGATCCTGCAGCCGGTTTTCGGTTTGCGAACGAACGTCTACTCGTACGCGAAGAAGGCTCTGAAACGAGGGGACGCTCTCGATGGAATCGGCGGCTACACCTGCTATGGGCTGATCGAAAACTGCCTCGAGCTCCCGCTCCATCCCGGCCTACCGATCTGCCTTGCCGACGAGGTGGTGCTGACGCGCGAGATCGAGAAAGACGAGCCGATCATGCTCGCCGACGTTGCCTACGACCCCGACCGCTTCGACTTCACTCTTCACCGGCGCGCGATGGAGGTATCGAGCCGGAGCACGGTATGAAGCTGGGAATCGTGGTCGTCTACATGGTCAAGGCCGAGAATGGCGAGCTGCTCGACCTGCACCTGCGAAAGATCCGCGCGCTGACGACGGTCCCGTACACGATCTACGCCGGCGTCAGGCATCTGCCCTCTCCCCTGCTGCAAAGGCTGGAGAGCGAGCCTCAACTGGAGATTGTTTCCTTTCCCGAGACCGATCTGCGCGGGAGCGCCGAGCACTCCTTCTACCTCGAGCATCTAGTCGAGCACGCCATGACCGACGACGTGACGCACTTGGTGACAATGCATGTCGACTCCTTCCCGGTGCGGCCGGGCTGGGACGAGGAGATCGCCGGGCAGCTGAACGGCGATACGGTGCTGGCCACGCTTTCCAGAGATCGCTCTCTGATTCAGTACAGCGCCTGCCTTTTCTTCCGCCGGGATTTCTGGGCGGAGTACCGGCCCAGGTTCTTGCTCACCAAGGCCGATCGTGCCTCGCCGGAGTACGAGCGCTTCTACCGCGAGCAACCACACCACAAAGAAGACTCCGGCGTCGGTTACGTCTTCCGGGCCCATTCCGAGGGGAAGTCATTCGTGGCGCTGGAGAGATCCGACGCGAGCGAGAGCGGCCGGCACTTCGGCAGCGTATATGCCGATCTCGTCTTCCATCTCGAAGGCGCGTATCGCCACGACAAGCTGAACGAGGGAGAGAGTGCGGCTGCGAACATGACGAGGCCGAAAGCCCTCCTCGACGCGAAGAACAGAATCAAGCGTTACATCCCGGAGGCGATCAGGCGCCGAGTTCGTAGGGTCTCGCAACCGCTGATCGGCACCTGGGAGCAGCCGTTCTACGACGAAGCCCGGACCAGGCTCCTCTATGACTCCGAGAGATACCTGAGCGAGCGAATGGGAACGACCGACGCCGCGGAGAAGCGCTCGCCGAAGAAAAGTCCTCGCGCCTGATGGCGCCCGAGGTGGTCGCTCGGCGATCGCCGAATTATCTACAGTTAGGAGTCCAATGCTCCGGCGCCTCGATACAGAGCTCTCCGCGACATGATGGCGAACGTAGTCGCGTTGGGAAGAGTCTGAGTGTCGGCGCCCCGGCCGTCTGCCGACGGCGCCGCAGGGCGAAACGGGTCGGAATCGCCGCCGGTTGTGGTGGCGGCGTCGGATCTGGCGCGCCACTTCGGGAATGTCGTCGCCGTCAGCGGCGTCACGTTCGAGGTGGGCGAGGGCGAGATCTTCGGCTTTCTCGGACCGAACGGCGCCGGCAAGTCGACGACGATCAACATGCTCTGCACGCTGCTCAAGCCGACCTCGGGCAGTGCTCACATCGCCGGTTACGACGTTGTCCGAGAGCCGCTCAAGGTTCGCAGCCACATCGGCCTCGTTTTCCAGGAGACGACGCTAGACGACTACCTGACGGCTTCCGAGAACCTACGCTTCCACGCCGAGCTGTACGGCGTCGAGCCCGAGATCCGCGCCGAGCGGCTCGAGTTGGTGCTCTCCATGGTCGGTCTCGCCGATCGCAGAGACCATCTCGTAGGCACCTTCTCGGGGGGTATGAAGCGACGCCTGGAGATCGCGCGCGGCCTCATCCACTCGCCGCGCGTCCTCTTCCTAGACGAGCCGACCGTCGGGCTCGATCCGCAGACGAGAGCGCACATCTGGGAGTACATCCACGAGCTCAGGGATCGCGAGGCGATCACCATCTTCCTGACCACGCACTACATGGACGAGGCGGAGCACTGCAGCCGGATCGCGATCGTGGACAACGGAGCGCTGGTCGTGGTCGACACGCCCGATGCGCTCAAGGCGCTGATCGGTAAGGACCGGATCGAGCTGCAGGTGCCCGACAGCCAGGCGACAATCGCCGCACTGCGCGAGCAGTTCTCGCTCGAGGCGACGGTCAGCGAGGGCGCGGTCACCTTCCACGTCGCGGACGGCGAGGAGTTCGTGCCGAAGCTCTTCGCCAGGCTCGGACAGCCGATCAGCTCGATCCGGGTCTCGCGCCCGACGCTCGACGACGTCTTCATGACCTACACCGGTCGCACGATCCGTGACGCCGAGGCCTCGACAGGCGAACGGATGCGAAACCACCCGCGAATGCGCAGACGGAGATGAGGTTGGCGCCCTCGAATGCCCCGGCTGTCGCTCCCGCGCACCTTGCGGGTGGCGATCTCCGCTCCGACTTACGGGCGGTGAAGGTCGTCTGGCGCCGGGAGCTGCTCCGCTTCTTCCGCAACCGCTTACGGCTACTCACCTCGTTTGTTCAGCCGGTTCTCTTCCTGCTTGTCCTCGGCACCGGCTTCGCCGCGCTTGCGCCATCGGCCGGCAACGTCAACTTCAAGACCTTCATGTTCCCGGGCATCCTTGCCATGACCGTCCTTTTCACGTCGCTCTTCTCGGCCATCTCGATCGTCTGGGATCGCGAGTTCGGCTTCCTGCGCGAGATGCTCGTCGCCCCGGTGCGGCGTGGTGCGATCGTCGTCGGTAAGTGCGCGGGCGGCGCCACCACAGCGGTCATCCAGGGTGCGCTGATGCTGCTTTTGGCCGGCCTCGTCGGCGTTCCCTACTCGGCCATTCTGCTCCTGACACTGCTCGGCGAGATGATCATCGTCGCGATCGCCCTGACCGCGCTGGGCGTGCTCCTCGCCAGCCGGATGAGCGAGATCCAGTCGTTTCAGGCGGTGATGCAATTCATCGTCATGCCGATGTTCTTCCTCTCCGGAGCCATCTTCCCACCGAGCAACCTGCCGCAGTGGCTCTCGCTGCTGACGCGCCTCGATCCGCTCGCCTATGCGGTCGACCCGATGCGCCGCGCCGTTTTCGAGCACGTCAGTGCATCCCCGGCGCTCCAAGCGCGCCTGAACGGAGGCATCACCTGGGACGGCTGGCGGCTGCCGATCGGGCTCGAGCTCGGCATTGTCGCCGCGGTAGCGGTCGTGGCTCTGGCTCTCGCCGTCTGGCAGTTCAGCAAGGCGGAGTAGGCGGCCAGAGGTCTTCTCTACGGGCGATTCGCAGGTAGCGCTAGCGCTCTCGTACTCCGGTCGGAGGCAGTGGCTTGAGTGGGATGGATACCCTGTCTGTCGTGGCTCTCTCCCGCGCGCAGATAGAGATGGCGCTCCGCAACGTCATCGACCCGGAGTTGGGCAAGCCGGTGACCATGCTCGGGATGGTGCGCCGGATCGAGATCGACGGCGGGACGGTTCGGATCACGCTGGCGCTGACCATCGCCGGCTGCCCGCTCAAAGACAGCTTCCAGGAACAGGTCGCCCGCCACGTCGGCGCCGTCCCCGGGGTCGAGTCGGTCGAGCTCTCCTTTGAGGAGATGACCGCCGAACAGAAGCAGAAGCTGAGAAAGAGCCTCGGTATCCCCGAGAAGAGGGGGATCTCGCTGCAGGAGCGGACGCGCGTGCTCGCAGTCACCTCGGGCAAGGGCGGGGTGGGAAAATCTTCGCTCAGCGTCAATCTGGCGGCCGCACTGAGCGCCCTCGGCGAGCAGGTAGGAGTGCTCGACGCCGACATCTACGGCCATTCGGTGCCGCAGCTGCTCGGTGTCACGCAGCGCCCGGTCGCGGTAGGCGAGATGATCGTGCCGCCGCTGGGACACGGGCTCAAGTTGATGTCGATCGGCTTCTTTATCGACGAGAACAAGCCGGTGATCTGGCGCGGGCCGATGCTGCACCGCGCGCTCGAGCAGTTTCTCTCCGACGTGCACTGGGGCGATATCGACACGCTCGTCGTCGACATGCCGCCGGGTACCGGCGACGTCGCCCTCTCGCTCAGTCAGCTGCTTCCGCACGCCGAGGCGATTGTCGTTACCACGCCGCAGCCGCTCGCCCAAGAGGTCGCCGCCCGCGCCGCCCTGATGGCGAACGAGACCGGTATGCGCCTGCTCGGCGTGGTCGAGAACATGTCCTACCTGGTCGGAAGCGGCCAGGAGGTATTCGGCTCGGGCGGCGGCGAGCGCCTCGCCGAGGAGCTCGGCGTACCGCTGCTCGGTCGGATTCCGCTCGATCCAGTACTGCGCGAGTGCGGCGAACGCGGCGAGCCGGTCACCCTTGGCGCCCCTGAGAGCGAGGCGGCGATTGCGATTGGGTCGATCGCGAAAGCGGTTGCTGGCAGCCGGGCCTGATCCGCGCAGGACTCACCCGAGCCCGAGCGAAGGATTCAGCCCATGATCGCTCGCGCCTTCGCCCTCACTCTTCTGATCGCCGCGTCGCTCGCTGACAGCTCCGGCGCCCACTCGGCGGGCTTCTACTTCCTGCTCGCGGCCGTTCCGGTGATAGGCATGGGCGGGCTGATGGCGTTCGGGAATCTGGCGGACACTCGCGAGCTCGGTGGAAAGATCGTGGCTGGGGCACAGGCGCTTCTGTCTTTCTTTGCGCTGGCGCTGGCCATTGTCATCATCGGCTCGAATTCCGGGCCACTGCTCGACGTACCGGTACCGGCGCTGGGCGTCTCGGCGCTCGGTGCGTGCCTGGGCGTCTTCGCCTTCCAGGCTGTGCTGGGAGTGATCGGGCGAACGCTTCATCGTCAGCTCCAGCTCTATGCTCGCGCCGGCGAGGACTTCGCCACCGCAGAGCACATCGGGCTGTAAGTCCTCGAGCGAACCGAGCATCTCGCGCTGTCCGGTGGCGTGGCGCTGACTCGGCACAGAATCGGCACATTTACTGCGCGTTTCCTCGCTACCGTTTCACGACCCCGCGGGTGGGTGGATAAGGCGGGGGGCGGAGGAACGTGGTGCCGTCACCTACCCGCGCTGCCGGTCTCCGCTCCCTTATCTAGAGCTTTTAGAACAGCAACTGGCTCGCCGCGTGCCTGGCCAGATCGATCAGCGGCTGGGCGGCGAAGAACGACCCAACCGTCACCACCACGGCAAGTGCGACGGCGCTCGAGAGCAGGCGATCGGGCATCGGCGGCTCGTCCATCGCGATCGCTTCTTCATCGGGGCCCGGCCGCATGTAGATGGCGCGAACGACCGCCAGGTAATAGCCGAGGCTGACCACCGTTGCCACGGCGCCGACGATGAGCAGCCAGGTCCAGCCCGCCTCATAGGCGGCCGCGAAGACGTAGACCTTGCCCACGAAACCGCCCGTGAGCGGGAAGCCGGCGAAGGAGAGCATGAAGATCCAGAGTGCGATCCCGTGCAGCGGTCGCCGCCAGCCGAAGCCGGCCAGATTGTCGAGCGTGGTCGGCTCGCCCAGCTCGCGCTCGTGCAGAGCCACCAGCGCGAAAACTCCGACCGAGGCGGCTCAGTACGGGATCAGGTAATAGAGGAGCGCCCGTGTGCCGAGGGAGCTCGCGGCGGTCACCGCAAGGAGCAGAAAGCCGGCATGCGAAATCGAGGAGTAGGCGAGCATGCGCTTGAGATCGCGTTGTGCCAGGGCGCCCAGGTTGCCGACCACCAGCGAGGCGACCGCTAGCACCGCCGCCGCGGCTGTCCAGAGGTGCTCCTGGTCGGGGAAGGACACGTTGAGCACGCGCAGCGCCACCAGCAGTGCCACCGCCTTCGTCGCTCCGGCCATGAAGCCCGAGACGGGCGTGGGCGCTCCCTGGTAGACGTCGGGTGTCCAGGCGTGGAAGGGTGCGGCCGAGGCTTTGAAGGCGAAGCCGGTGAGAATCATCGCCAGCCCGGTGAGCAGCAGCAGGTCGCCGCTGGGCACCTTGCCGGCGATCTGGGCGAGGTTGAGCGTGCCCGTGGCGCCGTAGACGAAGGCGGCGCCGAAGACGAAGATCGCCGAGCTGAATCCGCCCACGATCAGGTACTTGAAGCCGGCCTCGATCGCCTCGGGACGCTCGCGCTCGAGCGCGCAGAGCACGTAGAGCGAGATCGACATCCACTCCAGGCCGAGGAACAGCGTCAGCAGGTTGGCCGACTGGGCGAAGAAGATCATCCCTCCGCCGGCCGAGGCGAGCAGGGCGAAGCGCTCAGCGAAGCGATCGGTCGACGAGTGTTCTCCGTGGTAGACGAGCACCGTCAGCAGCCCGACCCCGGCCACGACCATCGCCGCCAGGGCTCCGTAGCGATCGCGGAAGAGAGAGTTCGCGATCACCGCGTGGGCATCGGCGCTGCGGTCGAAGAGAACGGCCGCTGTGGCGAAGGCGCCCGCGTATCCGGCCAGGCAGAGAGCCCAGGAGACGTTCTTGCGCAAGCGCTCGGGAACGAGCACCGCGCTCAGGAGTGTGGCGATCGTCGCCGCCAGCAGCGCGAGTGAGGGCGCCAGCGCGAGCCAGTCGATGGCGGGCGTCTTGATCACCTCGTCTGCTCCGTGCTCGACGGGCTTGGTACGCAGGCGAGCCCGAACTGCGCCGGGGTCGAGCTGCTCGCCGAGGTCGTCTGAGTCTGGTCGAGACAGGCGAAGGAGCGCTTGCTGATCGCCGCCGGCCAGACCGAGAGAGCGAGCATGGCGGCGAGCAGGGCTCCGATCACGCACAGCTCGGCGGGCCGAACATCGGGTGCTTTCTTCGTCACCGACTCACCGAGCTCACGGTGCAGAACGGCCGAGATCAGCCGCAGCATGTACATCGCCGCCAGCACCATCGCCACCAGGCCGGGAATTGCCCAGCCCCAACCGCGCTGGAAAGCGCCGGCCAGGATCATGAACTCGCCCGCAAAGGCATTCGAACCGGGGACGGCGAGCGAGATGACGCCGATCGAGACGATCAGGCTGGCCAAGATCGGGCGCCCCCGCGCCATACCGCCGAGGCGCGCCAGGGCTCCGGTATGGGTGCGCATCTCGATCACCCCGGCAAGCAGGAAGAGCGCCGTAGAGATCAATCCGTGGTTGACCATCTGCAGCACCGAGCCGCTGAGGGAAAGCTCGTTCTGGGAGAAGACTCCGAGCCCGATCAGGCTCATCTGGGCCAGGCTCGAATAGGCGACGATGCCACGCACGTCGGGAGCCCGGAAGGCGAGTAACGAGCCATAGACGAGACCGACCGCCGAAAGGGTCAGGAAGAGCGTTCGCAGGTCGTGCGTGGGACCGGGGAACTGAGTCAGCGCGATGCGCAGAAAGCCGAATATCGCGACCTTCGAGACCACGCCCGAAAGCACCGCGGCGACCTCCGGCGGCGACTCCCGATAGGCATCGGCGAGCCAGCCGTGCAGCGGGAAGAGCGGCGCCTTGACGGTGAAGGCGGCGGCGAAGCCGAGGAAGAGCCAGACGCTGCCGCTTTGCTGGGCGCTGGTCAGGTCGAACCCGTGCGAGATTCCATAAACGACGATCGTGGCGAACATGAGTAGCGAGCCCGCCATCGTGTAGGCGACGAACTTGAAGGTCGCCTGCAGGCGCCGAGCGCCGCCCCAGACGCCGATCAACACGTAGAGCGGAATCATCATCGCCTCGTAGGCGACGTAGAAAAGGATCAGATCTTGTGCAGTGAAGACGCAGACGACCGCGCCGGTGAGGAAGAGCATCAGCGCGTAGTAGGCGTTCGCCCGCTCGCGCCCGGCCCAGAGCCCGTAGGCGATCGCGGCGGTCATGACCACCACGGTCAGGCCGACGAGCCAGAGCGAGAAGCCGAACAGGCCGACGTGGTAGCTGATGCCGAGATCGGAGATCCAGGCGTGCTTCTGCTCGAACTGGATCTTGGCGCTACCGAAGTCGAACTGGCGCTTCCCGAAAAAGCCGGTGATCCAGAGCCCGAGCTCGGCCAACGCGACGGCGAGCGCGAGCGAGCCCACCCACTCCTTGCTCGCGGGCAGCAAGAAGACCGCCAGCGCGCCGGCGAGAGGGAGAGCGATGAGGGAGGTCGTGAGCATCAGCGGAAGATGAGGAAGAGAAGGAGGACGAGCGAGGCTCCGGCCGCGACCAGGAGCACGTAGCTACGGGCGAGACCGTTTTGAATGGCGGCGGCGACGCGGCCGCCGCGGAGGGCGCCGGTTCCGACCTCCTCGACGGAGCGCTCGATCACCTGCTGCTCGAACAGAGACGCGAGCCGGTGGGCGAGCAAGACCGCCGGGCGGTAGAAGAGCAGGTCGTAGGCGCGGTCGAAGTAGAGCTTCTCGACCAGAGCCTTAGGCGCTCGCGGCGCCTTCTGCGTCCGGGCCGAGTAGATCGTCCAGGTGATCCAGACTCCGCCGAGGGCCACGGCGACAGAGACCGCGCTCAGGAGCCATTCGCGTGTCACCGCAAGCGACCCACCCCGGCCGAGGAAATCCGAGAAGAGGTGCCAGGCTCCAGGGATCTGAAGCCAGCCACCAACGAGAGCGAGCAGGGCGAGAACTGCCACCGGCCACATCATCCAGCCGGGCCCTTCGCCGCCCCGATGCTTGGCGAGCTGCTTGTGCGTCTCTTTGCTCTCCTCGCCCGAGAAGACGAGGAAGAGCATGCGGAAAGAGTAGAGCGCGGTCAGAAGCACGCCGACGAGCGCGGCCGCGAAGAGCATCTTGTCGTAGACGCCGCCCGAGAAGGCCAGGGCGACGATCGCATCCTTGGAGAAGAAGCCCGCCAGCGGCGGCAGCCCGGCGAGCGCCCCTGCGCCGATCAGCATGGCGATGAAGGTGCGTGGCATTCTCTTGCGCAGCCCACCCATCTTGCGCATGTCCTGCTCGCCGCCGAGCGCGTGGATGACGACGCCGGCGGCGAGGAAGAGCAGCGCCTTGAAGAAGGCGTGCGTGACCAGGTGGAACATCGCGGCGCCGTAGGCGCCGATGCCGGCCGCCAGGAACATGTAGCCGATCTGCGACATCGTCGAGTAGGCGATCACGCGCTTGATGTCGGTCTGCACCAGCGCGATGGCCCCGGTCGCGAGCAGCGTCACGGCGCCGATGCCGGCGACTGTCTGCTGCACGTGCGGTGCCTGCTCGAACAGCGGATGCGTGCGCACGATCAGGTAGACGCCGGCGGTGACCATGGTCGCCGCGTGGATCAGGGCACTGACCGGCGTCGGGCCCTCCATAGCGTCGGGAAGCCAGGTGTGCAGCGGAATCTGCGCCGACTTGGCGACCGCGCCGACGAGCAAGCTCGCGGCGATGATGTTGACCACCCAGGTGTTCATGCCGAGCAGCCCGGCATTTGCGAAAACGGGGACGAAGTCGAGCGTGCCGGCGTGCTGGATGAGCAAGAAGATCGCCAGCACCATGGCGGCGTCGCCGATCGCGTTCATCACGAACGCCTTCTTGGCGGCGGCGATTGCGCTCGGCCGGTCCTGCCAGAAGCCGATCAGCAGGTAGGACGAGAGCCCGACCAGGCCCCAGCCGACGAGCAGGACGAGGAAGTTGGCCGCCTCGACCAGAAGCAGCATCGAGAAGACGAAGAAGGCGATGTAGGCGAAGTAGCGCCGCTCCTCGTCCTCGCCGTCCATGTAGCCGATCGAGTAGGCGACGATCAGCGTCCCGACGCCCGAGACGACGAGCATCATCACCAGCGAGAGAGGATCGACGAACAGATCGAGCTTGACGTTGAGCGCGTGCGTCTCGATCCAGCTGAAGGCCGTCGTGGTGGTCCGTCTATTGCCCGCCGCGTGGCTGAGAGTGAGAGCGAAAGCGACGATGGCGGCCGCGAAGGCGACTGCCGTCGAGCTCGTGGCGAGGTAGCCCGCCGCGCGCCGAGAAAGGCGATTTCCGCTCAGCGCGATCGCGAGTACCCCGACGAGCGGAGCGAGCAGGCAGACCCAGGCAGCGGCGGCGATCACTTACGTAACCTCGAGAGTAGGTCGGCGTCGATCTCGATCTTGCGCCTCGCCATGGCAACTACGAGCCCAAGCCCGACGACCACCTCGGCGGCCGCGACAGCCATCACCGCGAGCGCGAACACCTGGCCGTCGAGCGAGCCGTGCCGGCGCGCGAAGGCGATCAGCACGAGGTTGGCGCCGTTGAGCATCAGCTCCAGCGACAGCAGCATGATCAAAGGGTTGCGTCGCAGCATCACGCCGGCCATGCCGATGGCGAAGACGGCGCTTCCGGCCGCGAGATACCAGGCGATACCGGGCCCGAGCACTAGCGCTTCACCCCTTTGCGATCGCGCCGTTTCTGGGCGCCCAGGATCACGCCGCCGATGGCGGCCACCAGCAGTACGACCGAGATCACCTCGAAGGCGAGCAGGTGATTGCTCATGAAGAGGCGCCCGATCGAAGCGGGGCTGCCGAAGTCGGCCGAGACGTGGTTGCTGTGCGCCAACTCGTTCGAGGCGCCGAGCGCGATCACGACCAACAGTTCGGTCAAAAGCGCCGCCGCGGCGACCACTCCGCCCAGCGTTTGCCAGCTCGGTCCGCCGGTCCAGGCGATGTCCTTGTCCCAGCCGACGTAGGCGATGACGAACAGGAACATCACCATCACCGCGCCGGCGTAAATGAGCACCTGGGCGGCGGCGACGAACTCGGCCGAGAGGAGCAGGTAGAAGACCGCCAACGAGATCAGGTTGCCGATCAGCGCCAGCGCCGAAAAGAGGGCGTTGCGGAACGCAACCACGGCCAGCGCCGAGCCGATACAGCCCACGGCGGCGGCGAACCAGACGATCCAGACGAGGATGTTTCCGGCGCTCAACTGTGCTCCGTCCAGTAATGCTTTCTAGGTCCTGGGTCGCTAACACCAAGCGATGCTAGGACGCAGGGAGCATTCGTACTCGGAAGTACGGATGCGACTGAGGACAACGCAGCGCGCCGCGTGATAGCGGGCCAGAAGCAGAAGGGTATTGCTGGACGGAGCATCACTAACTGCCTGTCCTGTAGTAGGGAGTCGGGGTGTCGTACAGCTCCGGGTCGGCGACCGGGGTGCGCTTGATCGGCTCGGCCAGAAGCATGTCCTTGGAGTAGATCAGGTCACGGCGCGAGTACTCGCTGAACTCGTAGTCGTTGCCCAGCGTGATCGCGTCGAAGGGGCAAGCCAGCTCGCAGTAGCCGCAGAGGATGCAGCGGCTGAGGTTGATCTCGTAGATGCGGGCGTAGCGCTCTCCGGCCGAGACGCGATTCTCGGGCGTGTTCTCTGCAGCGACGACGCGGATGCAGTCGACCGGGCAGGCCGCGGCGCAGAGCGAGCAGCCGACGCACTTCTCGAGCCCGTTGGCGTGCCTGTTCAGGCGGTGGCGGCCGCGGAAGCGGGGATAGACCGGGCGCTTGTACTCCGGGTACTGCTCGGTCACGGTGCCGCGGAAGATCTGCTTCAGGGTCACCCCAAAGCCGCGAGCCGTTCCTATCACTGTCTTGCCGATCATACGAGCACCACGAAGAAGGCCGTGGCGACCGCGTTCACGGTCGCCACGGGCAGGAGTACCTTCCAGCCCAGGTTCATCAGCTGGTCGTAGCGCAGTCGCGGCAGTGTCGCCCGCGCCCAGATGAAGCAGAAGAGCACAATCGCCAGCTTGAGAACGAACCAGATCGGCCCGAAGCGGTGCAGGACCGGGAACAGCCAGCCGCCGAAGAAGAGCGTCACCATCAGCGCCGAGATAGTGATCATGTGGACGTACTCGGCGATCTGGAACAGCCCCCAGCGCATGCCCGAATACTCGGTGTGATAGCCGGCGACAAGCTCCTGCTCGGCCTCGGGCAGATCGAAGGGCGCGCGCCCGACCTCGGCCACACCGGCCACGGCGAAGCAGGCGAAACCGACGATCTGCGGCACGATGTACCAGATCGTGCGCTGCTGCGCGGCGACGATCCCGGTCAGCGAGAGCGACCTCGACATCAGCACGACACCAAGCACCGACAGCGCGAGGGCCACTTCGTAGGAGACGAGTTGGGCACCCGCGCGCATGGCGCCGATGAGCGCGTACTTCGACTCCGACACCCAGCCGCCCAGCAATACGCCGTAGCTCGAGATCGAGCCGATGGCGAAGATCACGATCAGCGAAATGGGGAGGTTCACGACCTGGCCGTCGATCTGGAAGCCATAGAGCTCCCAGCCGCCGCCCCAGGGGATGACCGAGAAGGCGAGGAAGGCCATCGTCGCCGAGAGGGCCGGCGCTCCCAGGTAGAGGACGGGATGGATGACCCGGTCGGGCCGGAAAGGCGCCTTGCGCACCAGCTTGATCAGGTCGGCGAAGGGCTGCAGGACGCCGAATGGCCCGGCCCGGTTGGGGCCGAAGCGAAGCTGGAAGCGACCGAGCAGCTTGCGCTCGATCAGCGTCATGAAGGCGAAGGTGAGGAGCAGGATCATGATCACCACGAAGGCCTCGATGGCCCCAACCCACCAGCGCTCGGCTGCCGCCAGCGGCAGTGCGACGTTTGTCGCCAACGGGCTCACGGCCTACTCACCTCCACGCCTCGCGCCAGCTCGGAGCAGTGTGTCGCGGCGACTCTGACTGCGCCAGGTATGAGCGCGGCATTGATCCGAGCGCGCAGTCTCACCGAGGTTCCGTTCGAGCGCACGACGACCTCGGTGCCGGCGGCGATCCCGCGCCGGTCGGCATCCTCGGGAGATATCTCGACCTCCGTCGCCGGACCCTGGAAAGAGAGCTCGGGAACGTGCTCGACCTCGGGCCCCGAAAAGAGTGCCCGGTAGCGGAGCAACTCGAGCGGGCCGCCGCGAACGGTTGGCGGCGCCTCGGCGACGGGCGCCTGCACGGCCTTCGCCTCGGCGCGCGGCGGCAGCGGCGCCTGCTCTGCCAGCGACGAAAGCGAGACACCGTCGAGCGCCTTCGCAGACAGCTCGGCGAACACGGCGGCGGCGGTGTCCGGCAGCGTCACACCCAGGCGCCCGGCCAGCTCGGCCAGCCAGACGAGCTCCGGGTGAACGGTTGTGCCAGTGGCGCCGCGCAACCTTTGCAGGCGGCCCTCGAGGTTGCGCATCGTTCCCTCTCGCTCCAGGTAGCTCGTCGCGGGCAGCACCAGATCGGCCCATTCGCCGCTGTCGCCGGCGAAGAGAGTCAGCGCCACGGTCACCCGAGCGCGCTCGGCCAGCTGGCGTACCTGCAGGTCGCTCGCGGCCTCGTCGCCCGAGACGATGAGGAGTCCGATCTGCCCCGACTGGCGATTCTCCTCTCCTGCCGCGGCCCAGGCCTCTGCGACGCCGCGGGCGTTCGGAGTGCTGGGCAGATGGAGGGCTCCCGATCCTTCCTTCTCGTGTAGCCCGAGAGCATGCGCGAGAGCGGCGAGATGGGCGCCTCCGGCTCCGCCTCCTCCCGACCAGAGGAGAACCACCCGCTCGGTTCCGCGTAGCCGCCGGCCGAGCTCGCTGTCGGTCTCGGCCAGCTCGCGACAGGCGATTGCCGCCTCACCGGGGGCTCGCTGAATATCTCCGGATGGTCCGATTCGTGTGATGCACGCACCGGCGCGTCGCGCCTGCTTCAGCCAGAGCTCGACGATCGGCGCCCGCTCGAGCACGGGGCACTCCTCGAAAATGACGATCTCCTCGGCGGCGGCGAGCGCCGAGACAGACACCCGGAAGGGATCGAGAACGTCCAGCGCCTGTTCCGGTAAAACGACTCTGTCGGAAGCGGCTCCCTGGCGCACGACCTTCGCCAACGAGTAGGCCAGCTCGATCGTCTCGGTGCCCGAGAGAGCAAGAACGACCTCTCCACGGGCCCGCTCGATCATGCCCTCCAGCTCGTTGAGGGCCTCTTCCCAGCCCAGTTCCTCGAGCTCTCGGGCTCCACGTCGGCGCGGGACGAGGATCCGCTCTTCGGAATAGAGGTAGGAGTAGCTGAAGCGACCCTTGTCGCAGAGCCAGCCGCGGTCGATCTCGGGGTGGTTACGCGAGAGAACACGTTGGATCTTGCCTTCGCGGCTCTGCACGGTCACGTTGCAGCCGACCGGGCAGAGGCCGCAGACGCTCGCTGCTTGCTCGTACTCCCAGGGACGCGCCCGGAAGCGGTACTGGGTCGAGGTCAGCGCGCCCACCGGGCACAGCTCGACCACGTTGCCTGAGAACGGCCCGCGGTAGGGCTCGCCCTCGAAGGTCGCGATCATCGACAGCGCGCCGCGGTTGACGGCGACCAGTTCCTCGTCTTCCGCGACCTCCTGCGAGAAACGCGTACAGCGGTAACAGAGGATGCAGCGCTCGCGGTCGAGGGCGATCGTGGGAGAGATCGGGATCAGTTTCTCGAGGCTGCGCTTGCGGAAGGTCATGCGCGTCTTTCCGGATCCGTAACGGAAGCTCAGGTCCTGCAGCGCGCACTCGCCGCCCTTGTCGCAGACGGGGCANNAGCGGGTGGTTGAGGAGCAGAAACTCCATCGTCGCGCTCTGGCCCTGGGCGGCCTGCTCGGAGGATTGCGCGCTGTGTACGACCATGCCGTCCTCGACCGGCGTCGTGCAGCCGGTCTGGAGCTTGGGCCGGCCCTCGATCTCGACCAGACACATACGGCAGGCGCCGACGGGCGGGCCGAGCCGTGGCTC
>PMXT01000066.1 GCA_003170995.1 Actinomycetota bacterium
GCGAAGGTGCCGCGCACCATCACTTCGTGATTGCCGCGCCGCGAGCCGTAGGAGTTGAAGCTCGAGCGCTCCACTCCATGCTCGAGTAGGTAGACGCCAGCCGGGGAGTCCTCTGCAATCGATCCCGCCGGCGAGATGTGATCGGTCGTGACCGAGTCGCCGAGCACCACCAGGCAGCGCGCACCCTCTATATCGGTGATCTCCCCGGGCTTGGTGGACATGCCGTCGAAGTAGGGTGGCCGGCGCACGTAGGTCGAACTCTCGTCCCACTCGAAGCGCTCGCCCTCGGAGATGGGAAGCGCACGCCAGCGCTCGTCCCCGGCGAAGACCTCGCGGTAGGCGTAGCCGTAAACCTCTCTGCTCACGCAAGACGCGATCGTGTCGGAGATCTCGCTCGAGCTTGGCCAGATGTCGCGCAGGTACACGTCGTCGCCGTTCGAGTCGCTACCGAGCGGCTCGCTGGTGAGATCGATGTCCATGCGCCCGGTAAGCGCGTAGGCGACGACGAGCAGCGGCGAGGCCAGGTAGTTGGCCTTCACCTCGGCGTGAATGCGCGCCTCGAAGTTTCGGTTCCCCGAAAGAACAGCGCAGGCCACCAGCTCGTGCTCGGCTATGGCGCGCGAGACGGGCGCGGGCAACGGCCCGGAGTTACCGATGCAGGTCGTACAGCCAAAGCCAACGAGGTGGAAGCCCAACTGCTCGAGGTAAGGCGTCAGCCCTGAGCTCTCGTAATAGCGCTGAACAGCGCGCGAGCCGGGCGCGAGGCTCGTCTTTACCCATGGCTTTCGCCGCAGGCCGCGCTCGACGGCCTTCTTCGCCAGCAGCCCGGCCCCGATCATTACTTGCGGGTTCGAGGTGTTCGTACAACTTGTGATTGCGGCGATCACGACGGCACCATGAGAAAGCCAATAGCTCTCTCCGTCGAGCTCGACGAGGCCGCCATCCGGCCGGGCGGTCGAGGTCTGGGGCTCGGGAGCCGGATCGGGCAGCGGCTCGTGCCCGGGCGTCTGCTCGGCGGTCGGATCGCTGGCCGGGAAGGTTTCGGCGATCGCCTCGTCGAGCGAGCTGCCAGCGAAATCGGCGCCGAAGCTCTCCAGGCTCTTGCAGAAGGCGTGCTTGGCTCGAGCCAGCGAAACGCGATCCTGCGGCCGGCGCGGCCCGGCGACGCTCGGCTCGACCGCGGCCAGATCGAGCTCGACTATCTGCGAGTAGCGCGGCTCCACATCAGGCTCGTGCCAGAGCATGTTCTCTTTGCAGTAGGCCTCGACGAGGCGCACGTGCTCGTCACTACGATCGGTCAGGCGCATGAAGCGAAGCGTCTCGGCGTCAACCGGGAAGAAGCCGCAGGTCGCTCCGTACTCCGGGGCCATGTTGGCGAGGGTCGCGCGATCGGCAAGCGCCAGGTCCGAGATCCCGTGACCGAAGTACTCGACAAACTTCCCCACGACGCCCGTCTGGCGCAGCAGCTCGGTCGCGGTGAGAACGAGATCGGTCGCGGTCACTCCCTCGCGCAGCTCGCCGCAAAGCCGCATGCCGACAACCTGGGGAACGAGCATCGAGATTGGTTCGCCGAGCATTGCCGCCTCGGCTTCGATGCCGCCGACGCCCCAACCGAGCACGCCCAGTCCGTTCACCATCGTGGTGTGCGAATCGGTCCCGACGAGCGTGTCCGGGAAAGCCACTCCGTCACGCGATTCCACCACTCGGGCCAAGTGCTCGAGGTTGACCTGGTGGACGATACCCATGCTCGGCGGTACCACCTTCGAGCCTGCGAAGGCGCTCTGGCCCCAGCGCAGGAAGATATAGCGCTCGCGGTTACGGGCGTACTCCATCTCGCTGTTCCGTTCAAACGCCAGTGGGCTCGCCGACTCGTCGACCTGAACCGAGTGGTCGATAACGAGCTCGACCGGAAGTCGCGGATCGATCGCACTCGGATCGGCGCCGAGCTCACGCATGGCGTCACGCATCGCGGCCAGATCGACAATCGCAGGAACGCCGGTGAGATCCTGAAGCAGGACTCGCGCGGGCGTGAACGAGATCTCGTTACGGGGCTTCGAGCTCTCGTTCCAGGACGCAACCGCCTCGACCTCCGCGGTGCTCGTGACGAATCCCTCGTGGCGAAGGGTGTTCTCCAGCAAAACTCGCAGGGAATAGGGAAGAGTCGCGATCTCGTGCTCGGCGGCCAGCGCATCCAAGCGGAAGATCACGTGCTCGCTGCCGTCGATCTCTAGTTCGCCGCGGGCTCCGAAAGAGTTGGCCATCGCCACGATTCAACCAGAAAGCCACCTCGGAGCCCATTCCGGTAGAGAGGATCGACTGCGTCGGGCACGCAGACCCGGCGGAGTTGGCTCTGAGAGCTGTCGATCGAGACCGCTGGAGTGCAATGTGTCGGGGCGGGACGCGCTATGCGCTCGCCGACTGCTTGTGCTCGTCGCCGCTTCCGCCCGCCTCGAGGACGCCCCGGACCTTGTGCGCAAGCTCCTGCGGCGTGAATGGTTTGCCGATGAACTCGGCTTCTCCATCGAAGACGCCGTTGTGAACGATCGTCTCGTCGGTGTAGCCGGACATGAACAGCACCCGCGTGGCTGGGCGCGCCTCGGTGAGAATCTCCGCCAGCTCGCGTCCACTCATTCCTGGCATCACGACATCCGTGACGAGCAGGTCGATCGGTCGATCGAAGGCACCGGAGAGCGAGAGAGCCTCGTTTCCGCTCGAGCTCTCGAACACCTCGTAGCCAAGGTCGCGCAAGACGCGAGCGATGAGCTGTCGCACCATCTCTTCGTCCTCGACGAGAAGCAGCGTCTCCGTCCCCCTAGTCTCTCCGAGTGGAGCATCCGCTTCTTCCGCGCCGACGCCCTCTTGGGCGACGGGAAGATACACGCGAAACACGCTTCCCACACCAACCTCGCTGGAGACCTGGATCGTGCCGCTCGACTGCTCCACTATGCCGTGCACCGTCGCTAGCCCGAGACCGGTGCCCTCTCCCTGCCCCTTCGTGGTGAAGAAGGGCTCGAAGATGTGCGGCATCGTCTCGTCGTCTATCCCGTGCCCCGTATCTGAGACCGTCACCACGACGTAGTCGCCAACCGGCGGACCTATTTTCGTGATCTCGGCCGAGTCGAAGCTGACATTCGCTGTCTCGATCGTGATCTTGCCTCCGTTACGCATCGCGTCGCGAGCGTTGACGACAAGGTTCATGATCACCTGCTCGAACTGACTACGATCCGAGCGGATGACGGCGATCTCGGGCTCGAGCTTGGTTGCCAACTCGATGTTCTCGCCGATCAGGCGCTGGAGCATCTTCTCCATGTGCCAGATCACCTCGTTCGGACTGAGCATCGCCGGCTGCAGCACCTGACGCCGGCTGAATGCCAGCAGTTGCTGGGTCATCGCCGCCGCCTGCTCGGCCGCGCGCTTGATCTCCTCTGTGTCGCGGGCCAACGAGCTGGCCGGGTCGAGTTCCGACGCGATCAGCTCGCTGTAGCCGATGATCGCCGTCAGGATGTTGTTGAAATCGTGCGCAATACCTCCCGCTAAGCGGCCGATTGCCTCCATCTTCTGCGAGTGCAGAAGCTCCGCTTCGAGTTGCCGTCTCTCGGCCTCGGCCTCACGCTCGGTGCTGATATCGAGCAAGTACCCCTGAACGTAGAGCGGCTTGCCCGACAAGTCGCGCACAACGACGGCTTCGTCGCGAACCCAGACTGTGCGCTCGTCCTTTGAAAGCAGGCGGTACTCGAGCGCGATCCTCCCCTTCGCTCCGCTGGTGGCCCGCTCCGCAGTGACACGCTCGCGATCGTCCGGGTGAATCGCATCCACGAAATTGCCGTATTCCGATGTCCAATCGGCCGGCTGATAACCGAGAATCTCCTCGAGCTGAGGGCTGATATATACCCAGCGTCCCGACTCGCCCGGGACGTTGATGTAGGTGATCAGCGGTAGCTGCTCGACCAGCAGACGGTAACGAGCCTCGGCTTCGCGCAGCTCTTCCTCGGTGCTGCGGCGCTCACTGATATCGCGGAAGGTCATCAGGATCGCCTGGAGCTTGCCGTTATCGTCGAGCACCGAACTCGTAGTCCCCTCCACGAAGACCCAGTCTCCGCGCTTGTGGCGCATGCGTAGCTCAACAATGGCCACACCTCGGCCGGTCATCGCTTGACGAAGTCCGTCGCTGGCACGCTGGACGTCCGAAGGATGAACGAGGCTGATCGGCGAGACGCCAGCGAGCTCTTCGGGCCCATAGCCAAGCACCTGTTCGTAGGACGGAGAAGCGAAGACGAAACGCCCTATCGGGTCGAATAGCGCGATCACGTCGTGCGAGTTTTCGACCACGACGCGGTAGAGCTCACGGATTCGCGAGAGTTCCTCCTCGGCGAGCTTGCTCGAGCTCAGGTCGGTGCCAATGCTGATGACGCCGATCGTCTCGCCCTCGGCGTTGCGGTGTGGCGCCAGCGAGATCGAGTAGGGGAAGATTGTGCCGTCGCGGCGCCGGCTCTCAGTTTCGTGGTTGTGGATTTGTTCGCCCTCTGTAGCTCTCTCGATCAGTTCGTTGAAAGCGTCGACCAGAGGCTCCGGAACCGTGGGCAAGACGGTTCCGATTACCTCGCCGCTCGACCAGCCGAAGATGTTCTCGGCGGCCTCATTCCAGACCGTGATGCAATCCTCGAGATCAATCTCGATGATCGCGACCGGCGAGGCGTCGATAACGGCGCTCAGACGCTCGTTCAGCTCTGCGGTGCTGGCACGTGTCGCGCGCGCCGATTCCTCGTACTCGCGATGCTCGATGGCCGAGCCGAGCACGTTGGCGAGCGAGCGCAAGAAATCGGTATCCACGGCGCTGAATACCCGGCTCTCGACGGTTCGTACGCCTAGCACTCCCCATGGGTGGTCGCGGCCCGGAATCACGACGTTGACGGCGCTGACGATGCCCAGCCCGAGTAGGGCTGGAGGCGGATCGAAGCGAGTCTCCTGCGCCAGATTCGTCACGATGACCGGCTCATTCACCGACAATGCGTAAAGCGAGAAGGCGTCCGGCGCCATAGCGAAGTCGAGCTCGGAAGCATCCGCCAGAGCGCCGGCCGAGGTGTGCATCGGTAGGAACTCGCCACCGCGAACGTTCTCGAAGATGGCGACGCGGTCGACTGCCAACGCCTCGGCGGTAGCCGCAGCGGCCTCTTGCATGAGTGCTTCGATATCAGCCTCTACTAGAGCGCGCTGACCAAGCCGCGCGACGATCTGCTGCTCGCGCACTCTCGCCCGTAGGTCTTCGATGAGCCTATCGAGTACGCGCCGTGCCTGAAAGATCGCGAACGCGAAAAGAGTCAGCGCCGCGGTCATGACAATCCAGTCGACGATCAGACGCGACCGGCTACCGGTGACGAGCGAGGCCGCAATAAAGGAGCCCGAAGCCACAATCAACTGCAGCGCGGTGCCGCGTGCCGAAGAGAAGTAGGCCGTGTGCAGAGAGGCTAGGAAGTAGATGATGAAGCCGAGCGTCCAGCTCCGGGGGTCGGCCCAGATTCCGACCGACGCCAGCGCCGAGACGAGGACTCCGAACGTAGCGGGTGGTGCCAGTCGGCGCGTGGAGCGGGCGAGATACGAAAAAGCCAGAGCGAACAAGCCAAGCGCGATCCCGAGCGTTACCAACCGCCTGTCGGCCGAGGCGAGCTCGGCCCAAGCAAGGGCGACGAACCCCGCCGCAATGGCAATCGCGGCAGAGACACGCGGGGCGCTCTCGATTCGATCTTCCGGATTCGGCGCGAAGACTGCGCTTTGCAGTCGAGAGACTCTGTGACTAAGCCACTCGCTGAAAAGAACCATGTTCATCGTCGGCCGCAAAAGGTATCCCCCTCTCTATCGACAGAAGCGACCCGAAGTCGAATCCGAAGTTGAGTTCGAGCATTCGCAGCGCGTGCTGTTCGATGTAGCGATTGTGCGCTCTCGCGGCCGCTTAACAAAGCCCTAATGCTGGCACAGACGACTCTAACCAGTCAGCGAGCCGAACGGGGTATAAAGCTAGCCTGCCCATCAAATCGAGACTCGGGAAAGGGGATTACACATGAAGTCGAGGTCGCGCGGAATCGCGGTAGCTCTGAGCGTTCTTCTAGCAGGCGCCGTCGGGGGCGGGATTGCGCTCGGTCTGGCATCCGCCTTAGGCGGCCTGAGCACCACGACGATCGTGAATCGTAATGTGGAAACACCGACTTCGCCCCAGACGTCAGCCGTAACAGGCGGTACGGCGCTCACGACTTCTGCGATCTACAAACGTACCTCCCCCGGCGTCGTGCAGGTCACGAGCACGTCGATCGTAAAAGGCCAGGCAAACCCCTTCTTCCAGCTACCGGCGCAAAAACAGGAGGCTCTCGGCTCTGGTTTTGTGATCGACAAGCAGGGTCATATCGTCACCAACTATCACGTCATCGCGGGCGCCGCCTCGATCGAGATCTTGTTCTCGAACGACGTTACGACCAAGGCGATAGTGGTCGGCACCGACAAGTCAACCGATCTCGCTGTGCTCAAGGTGAACATTTCTCCCAGTGCCCTGACCCCGCTCTCGTTTGGCGACTCTTCGACGGCAGAAGTCGGGAATCCCGTGGTGGCCATCGGCAACCCGTTCGGC
>PMXT01000016.1 GCA_003170995.1 Actinomycetota bacterium
CACGGCCGGTCACGATCGGCCGCGCGAGTGTGAGCATCAGGGCAATGGTCAGCTCCGCAACGGCATTTGCGTTAGCGCCAGGCGTCGTGGTGACGGTAACACCGTGCTGCGCGGCCGCCTTCAGGTCGACGCGGTCGACCCCGGTGCCATAGCGCGCGACGATGCGAAGCTGCGGCGCACGTTCAAACACGCTCGCGTCGATCTCGTCAACGCCCGCCAGGAGACCGTCGGCGCCGGCGATAGCGGCCGCGAGATCATCGGCGCTGAGCGGTCCGGGCTGATACCGCACCTCGCCGACTTTGCGCTCGAGCTCGGCGCGAAGGCTCGCGTCGTGCATCCCGAACGAGCGCGGCGTCACGACGACGACGCAGTCGCTCAGATGCCGCAGCGGAATCTGGTCGCGAACGGAAGGTGTCACTTCGAACTCTCCTCGGGTAGTGGGACGCTGGCGAAACTCCCGACGGCGGCGGTTGGCCCGGGCAAGACCACTTCGAAGGCGTTCAGATCGCCACGATGGTGCGCGATGAAGTAGTCGAAAGGACGACGCTCGGTCGTGTAGCCGACCGAGCGCAAGACGAGCAGGGGATCGCCCGTGCTCACCTGCAAGAGACGAGCCTCGCGAGAGTCGGCCACGATTGCCTCCACACGCCGCACGCTGGAAAGGATCCTGAGCCCGTACTCCTCTCGCAGAACGCGGTAGAGAGACTCTTGACCGCCGAGCTCGTGGTCGACGAGACCAGGCACCATCGCGGCCGGAAGATAGGTGAGCGCCAGCACCTGCGGGACTCCGTCGAGAGCGCGCAGGCGCTCGATCTCGACCACCGGATCTCCCGGGGCCAGCTCCAGTACGCTGGCGACCGCCGCGCTCGCGGGGCCTTCCCGACACAACAAGACCTTGCTTTCGATCCGCCTTCCGCGGAGAGCTGCGTCATCGGCGAGACCCCAGAGCCCCTCGATCAAACCTTCCGTCGCCTTGGGCTCGGAGACGAAGGTTCCTTTCCCTCGCGCGCGGTGAATGAGCCCCTCGTAGCGAAGCTCGCTGAGCGCTTGTCGCACCACGCCGCGGCTGATGCCGAGCTTCTCGCACAGCTCGTACTCACCCGGCAGTCGCGTCCCGGGAGCAAGTTCTCCCGAGAGAATTCTGCTGGAAATCCACTCTTTGAGCTGGTGGTAGAGCGGGACAGGGGCCGAGCGCTCGAAGATCTTGTCGGACATAGGTGGGAAATGTACAGACATCTATACAAGGCACGTTAGCACGGCTATTGTGCGCGAGCAAACCTCTCCCCGAACAGACCTCATGTCCCTCGCTGGGTCAAAAAACGTTCGTACAGTCCGCGGCGACATCGACGCTTCCGAGCTCGGCGCAACCGATGCGCACGAGCACCTTTTCCTATCGACGCGAACACAGCCCGGCGACGAGTTCGCCGATCTCGCTCCGGCTATCGAGGAAGCGCGAACTCTCTTGTCAGCGGGCGCCGAGGCGCTGGTTGACTGGACGCCAATCGGCTTGGGACGCAATCTCGACGGCCTCCGAGCCGTCTCGGAAGCGACTGGCCTGCACGTGATCGCTGCTACCGGAATTCACAGCGACGTGCACTACGCGCCCGAGCATCCGCTTCGGTCGGAGACGATCGATGCTCTCGCTGAGCGTTTTATCGCGGATACCTGCGGCGGCGGTGTCAGGTGCGGGATCATCAAGGTCGGAGCCAGCTACCACCGCCTGCTTCCGTTCGAGCAAAGGGTCTTTGAGGCCGCCGCGCTCGCACATACCCGCACCGGTGCTCCGGTCTGCGTGCACACCGAGCACGGGACGATGGGCCTAGGCATCGTCGAGCGACTCGTCGCAAACGGTGTCGCCCCAACCTCGATCGTCCTTGCCCATCTCGACCGAAACCCAGATCCGGTCGAGCATGCCGAGACGGCCTCGACCGGCGCCTGGCTCCAGCTCGACGGCCTAGGAAGAGCGAAGTACTGGCCTGGCTCCACCATCCTCCAACTGATTGCCGATCTCTGCGCGCGCGGTTACGACGACCGGATCCTGCTCGGCGGCGATACTGGCCGGCGCTCGATGATCCGCGCTTACGGCGGCGGCCCCGGACTCGACTATCTGTTCGCCCGTTTCAAAGCGCGACTCGAGCGGGAGTTGGGTTTACAGCTCTCTCGTCAGATCTTCATCGACAACCCACGGCGGGCCTTCTCGCTCGACCAGACGGCGATGTGATCTTCAAACCGTTGCCAGTGACTCTCCGTAGTACCGATCCTCGAGCATTCGAAGGAATCGCAGTCCCTCCACAACCAGAGCATCGCTGCTCGGAGCGAGATCGCGCCAGATCGGCGTTCCGGCGCGGATTGCCGCGTTGATGTCGCTAAACGACTCAAAGCCGACGATCCCTCGGTAGTCGGCTTCGGCGAGTGCGCGGAAGACCCCATCCCAGTCAACGGTGCCATGTCCGAGCATCCCCATGTGGCTCTCGACTAGATGGAAGTGCGCGAGCTCTCCGGTGAC
>PMXT01000042.1 GCA_003170995.1 Actinomycetota bacterium
TCCCTTCCAGATATTTCGGTGGCTGAAACAGGCTCGCCAGACCTCGTCGTCATCCTGTCGCTTGTTCCGTCGGTCTATGTTCACGAAAAACGGCGTAGCGGCTGTTCCACCGACCTATGCTCGCCCAATGATGGCCGATACAGGCGCGATACTAGCGAGGTGGCCGAGTTGCGCCTGAACCTCCTGCCTGTTGTTCTAAACGCGACTGCGGGGGAGGTTCTTTATCACCTACCGCATACCGATGAACTTTTCGACCAGCTACGACAACTTGAGCAACTAGAGGATTCTTTTCACTTCCTTCGCCGTGACGATCGAATCTATCTCTGGGCGAAGCCCGGAAAGACTATCCCCGCAGCCGTTTCTCTAACGAGAGCGGCAACGATTGCCGCCTCAGCCGCGCCGTCACGCGTTCTCGCGCACGCCGTGCGCGAGGCGGCGGCGGATTGCCTTACCAGCGACCAACATGGCTTTGAGCGTCTTCACGGCGCATTCTTCGACCCAGTGAGGCTTTTCCGACGGCGAAAGAACCTCACTGGTGCCGGTATCGCTGATAAGGCTGGCATCTTCCCCTATGTGATGCTTCAAGCGGTCGTCTTGCGCCATGAGCTAGCAACCGTCGCACTTGTGGTGGATGTCGGGCTCGTTAGCCGTCTGGACGTTCCGCTGCGAGATCTGGCAGCGGCCCAGATTGACATTCAAGGTATGCCAGTTGATTGGTCGCACGCGCCTAATTGCTCATGCCCAAACCCATCAAGCGTAGGTCGAGCAGGGAAGGTGGTTGGTGGCGACCCGGACGGCACTGTCGAGATACGGGGGCGTTTTGAGCTGACGAAGAGGAGCGTTGCCGCTCGATGTCTCGTGCTACATCCAAACCAAAGAATCGTCGAGCAGTATCTCTCAAACATGACAACGGCGAATGTCGCTCGAAGCATTGTCGAGGGCACCAAGAGATTCCACGCTCCCGATGAGCAATGGAAGATGGTTGAGTGGACGCGAACGCTGCTTCAAGGATTCCCGGTATTTGCATCGAGCACGGTGACGCTTGAGGAGCCCATCACAGCCAGTCCAGGATCAACCGGAGATGTTCGAGTCTTAGCTCCGCTCAGTAGTCCACAGTTGAATTTTCACTACGGGTCACCGAGTCTCGGAACGCAAGCAGCTCGTGGTCTAACGCGGTATGGCCCGTATGACAAGCTAACCGCTAGGAAATCGAACATCAATGCCCTGGTGCTCTGTCCGAAGGCGTTGTCTAGCCAAGGTGAGCGACTAAAACGGGCGCTCGAGGACGGCATTGATAGGTTCGCGGGGATCAAAGAGCGTTTCCAGCTGGACTCCCTAGATATCAGCGTGTGCACGTTTGACCAGGACGACGCGAGCGGTTACGCGTCGGCGGCTGAAAAAGCGACGCGCCCAGCGGCAGATGGCAGCACTCCCGACATCGTTTACATCGTGACGAGGGAAGCTGACCGCAGCGCTGGGCCAGGGTGTAACCGTTATCTAGCAGGGAAGGCTGTCTTAGCTAATGCCGGAGTCGCTTCGCAAGCGGTGAAGGCGGAGACCATTAACCAAGCTGACAACTCTTTCCAATGGACAGCCGATCAGATTGCACTACAGAGTTACTCCAAGATCGGCAACATCCCTTATGTTCTTCATGACCCCGGCGGTGTCCCGGAACTTGTCCTCGGTGTTGGGCGATCTGACATTTATCGAGCAAACGGCCCCGAGCAACTCTTCGGCGCTGCCGCAGCCTTTCGGCAAGACGGCGACTTCCTCTTTGCGGGTAGCACGGCTCCAGTCGTTGGTAGAGATGAGTATAAAGACAAGCTAGCTGAACTGATAACTGACTTCATCGGGCGATTTACTCAAACATTAGGCGCTGACCCCCAGCGCGTGATCATTCATCTCTTCAAGAGAACCGGGTCTAAGGAACGTCTTGCAGTCGAACGTGCGCTCGCCGGGCGAAACATGGAGTGGGCGCTCGTTCACGTAAATAGAGACACGCCGCTCTGGCTCGTTGAAGCGGAACACGGTCATGTAACCCCCGCCCCCATCGGCTCTGTCGTTGAGATAGGCGAAGGAGACCGCCTCCTGGCAACCGGTAACCCGACCTCTATCTATAGGAAAGAACGGAATTCTCACCCGCTCAGACTTACACTTGATAAAGAATCAACTTATCGAGATATGGATCGGATAACTGAACAAGTCTTTGGCTTCACCGCCGTTTCGGGCCGGTCGTTTTCCACAACGCATGAACCTAGCACCATCCTCTACGGGAGACTGCTAGCCGAGCAGGTGGGCCGGCTTGAGCCCTACGGCTTCAATCCGGAGCGGTCAATCGGTATTGGAGATAGACCATGGTTTCTTTGATGCGGCATCATCAAAAAGTCGCTCAGGGACGTGAGTTGGATGCGCCGCTTGAGGCCTATCGGAAAGCCGCTGAGGCTCTGCCTGGAAGAGACGCACCACTCGTTGATCGTCTTTTCGCGCTTGAGTGCTTAGGCCGCGCTGGACGCGAGGCTCTCTCCACTAAAAACCAGTTGCTTCCGGCTCGTCGCACAGCTGAGAATTACATCTACGGCGAGTGGGAGTCGGATGTCCCTCACGCCAACGTCCTTGGCCAAACACTGGCCACTATTGACGCGTTGGATGATGATCCTCCCTCCTCGTGGCCGGATCTTCTAGAAGAGACCCTCCAGGAGCTTGAGCCCCGGCAAGCGCGTCACGGAATCACAACGACACCCCTCGTCCTTGTCAGCGTGATTCGGGGCCTCAGCACTATTCATCGCNNCGCCCTGTCCCTCGCTGGCTGCTGGATGCGGCCCGCTCATACTTTGAGAGAGGCCCAACAGCGGTTATTGCCGCAGAACTGGCTGAGGCCCTACATAGGCATCGGGACACCGAGGCCGCTGCCCTTGCTAAGCAAGCGGCAGAAGTGGTCTTTAGCGAACGTCACGCCAACGAGCCCGGTGCAGCAATAGCACGCTGGTGGCTTGCCGAGCGCTGGGATGGAAATGATGGGCCTGTTGCTAGCCCCGACGCGATCGCTTCCGCTCGCATACAGGCCGTGATGTCACCGATGCCGACTGATCCCCGACTCGCAGCGATGCTGGCCGAGGTCTCTGGTCGCTCGGCGGAAAGTCTCGTGCTTATGCCAAAAACAGAACTTGAGTTGTTCCGGGATCGGGCCAAGGGCCATTCCGTCATCGAGAACTACGGTTGGCGTTCCTTATTCCTGGCCACGCCCCTTGTGCTTGCCTTCGTCTTCTTGACGACGGTGCTGCGCTGGCTTGGAAATGCAGACCCTTCGGCTAAGACGCTTGCTGGGTTGGCATCGGTTCTTACGCTTGTGGCTAGCCTTGTGGTTGTGACCGGTGTTTGGATGACGATAAAGCGCTTACGAGGCGACCTAGCCCTGTTCGCTCTTTTGGCAGGGATTGCAATCCCTGCGCTGCTAACGATCATCGTCTTCTTCTTCTATCCAACTTAAGTAAAAACCCTCGGAGTCGCGCGATCGAAAGCTAAGCGGCGGCTTGCTCGCGGGCGCGATCCCAAGTTGCATTCTGCACACCTACTGCCTTGAGCAGAGCGCGGTGATCGGCAGCGGCCAACTTGACAGCCTGAGACAGCTCGTCCGTCATTTCTTTGATTGAAGGCTGCTCTGCCGGTGTCGAAACCTCTCCCACGCGAGCGCAGACAAACACGATGTCGAGGTGTCCGCCACTGGCTTTTTTACCCTGGATTGGAACACCAGAGGTCATTTCGGCGTGAACGGGCCACCAACGTTCGACGACAAAGCCGCTCAAGATAAGAGACTCCTCGACCTGATCCCACGCCTCCTCGCCGGAATGGTGGAAGGTGAAGGCGAGCCGGCCTCCAATCTTGAGCTTCCGTCCAGCCTCGGCAAAGACGTTGCCGAGGACAACGCTATAAAAGTCGCCGTCTCGCCCACGGCCTGGATTGTGCACGGCCTCACGAGCATCATCAACGACCTCCCGCGCGAAGTTGTCATAGTCGTCTTTGAGCGCCTGACGCAGCCAAACGTAGAAGAAGTCCGCAAGCTCCGAATACATAACGTTGTCGGCGTATGGCGGATCGGTCACTACAAAATCCACCGAGCCGTCCGGCACCTCATCGAGGTTCTCCGAGCTGTGGTTCGCAAGGAGCATGTCGGCCTTGTCATCGAGCAGCTCCTGAAAGTCGTCCGTGGGGCGACCTCCTAGGTGCTCGCCAACGATCGGCACCTTCACCGCTTTATTGCCGGTGAACTTCCGCTCCACGGGTGCGTTTGCCCATTCGCGGGCGCGAAGTAGCCTCTCTTTAAACAGCGTCGAGTAGCCACCAGAGGAACGATGGATACCCCAGACGTTCGCCTCTAGCGGTGCCTTGGCCGGGATAAACGCGTGATGTGAGAAGACGTGGCGGATAGCACCGGTGCCAAGGCCCTTGGCTCCACAGAACATCGAGTTCAGCTCAAGCGAGGTCGAGGCGAGAAGCGTCAAGAGTTCGCGCGACGGCACGTCCTCAACCTTTCTAATCGCCCCGAAGAGGAGGTCATAGGCTGCTAGCTGGCGCGGATTGAACATCTGGTGCCAGTAGTGATATTGGTAGCGCCGCATCTGATTAGTGTTGTGGCCAGCCGGGATCTCCTCGTGCGGAATCCGCATTGTGTCCCAGCGACGGTTCACGTCAGAGGTGATGCTCTCGTAGTGGGCGCGGTCAGCTTTAGTCGGTGCCTGATGGAGTTTTCCGCACGTCTCGCACCAGACCGTGAGACATCGCATCCTGTGTCCCGGAGGCTCCGCCATCTTCGAAACGACGTTGAGTATCGCTTCCTCGTTGCCGCAGTGCTCACAGTGGTAGTCAGCCGCACGGCTACGAGCATCGGACGGAGCGAAGCGGTGCTTGCACTTGGGACAGGCGACCTCGTCTTTTACTTTGGACACCCACCACGGGTGCCCGCACTTGGGGCAATCAACGAGTCCCGCGCCCTTGGTCGCCATATCGGCCATGATCACTTGGCTTAGGTTGAGGTCAGCCAGCTTGCCGCACTTGGCGCACGGAACCTGCTTGATCCAGGCGACGTATTGGGCTAGTGCTGGCTGGCCGCAACCGGAGCAAGTCGTCTTAAACATCTCACTGATGGGCCGTGCCACCTCGCTCTCGACTTGGGCGTAGGCTGCCCGAAGCGCTGACTCATCAACATCACGCATTGCCTGAGTGACGAGGAACCAGGCGACTGGGCTGAGATCGCAGCCGACGACCTTGCAGCCGAGCCGAAGAGCCTCACCAACGGTCGTCCCGCCGCCCATAAACGGGTCGAGGATGATCTTGTCTGAGAAGTCGTGTCGCCGGTAGTAGGCATCCATCACATCGGCATCGGGCGGCAACAGCAGGTCGAGGAGCATCCCTCGAAAAACGCTGCCGGTGCGCCTGGCCCACCACTTGTGGATGTAGTAGGGCGGTCGGTAGATGTTCTTCCGATGGGCCTCGACAGACGCGATCGCCGAAAGCTCCGAGTAGGGAGTGCGCATGACCCGACGATACGGGGAGGATGTCGTGAGCGGGAGTGTTTTCATCAGAGGGTCGCTACAGAACAAGGCGTGTGCGTGAAAACAAGGATAGAGTTGGCCTCGGTCATTTGATGCCCAGCCGAGCCCCAGAACTGTTTGCGATCTGCGTTGATGCGATCAAGAGAGACACTCTGATCGAGCGCCCTTCGGGTCGTGATAAGGAGTTCGCTCTCCAAAACTGGGTTAAAGATAGGCTCGAAGAACTCGCCATGCCCTATAAGGAGTCGGGTCGCAACAAATATCCCGGCTTCATCTTGACCGGCGAGCCAGAGGGGTTTGAGGTGAAGGGTCTGGCCACACCTGGGCGGGTGGTGAACTACGACTCGAACTCAAGTGTCCCGACCGGCAACCACAATGGCCGGGAAATCTACTACGTATTCGCGCGCTATCCGGAGACGAAGGAAACCAAGTTCGCGGTGCATGATCTTGTTATCTGCCACGGCGACTTCATGAATCCGGGGAGCGACTACGTTCATAAAAACAAGAGCTTTAAGACATTTGGTGCCTACGGCGACATCCTCGTCCGCGATCGGAAGATGTATGTCGTTCGCACCCCCCATGACATCGCTACTGGGCTAGAAAAGCAGCGCACACTGATTATCCCAGCTTCAGAGTCAGCCCCCGAGGGGCTTATTGAAGTTGGCCGGATCACTCGCCAAGAGTGCGAGAAGATTCCCGTGATCTACCAGTTCGACTTCCGAACAAACGAACTCACGACCATCGAAGAGCCGAACCCAACGGCTGGGCAACTGCACGAGTTCGTTGCCTATCGTGTGCCCGGCGAGGAAAAGCCGCCTGTGAGCCTTCGCAGGGCTTAACCGTAGTGACGAAAGCCGCCTCGATACCGGGGCCACGTTCGGCTGCCCCAGCCGTGAGAGGCGTGTTCTTTAGGCGCAGGTAAGGCGAGAGGGCTTTTAGAGGCAGATGCCGTCGTCGGGGCCATAGTCAATCTGGTGACTCCGAGCTTTCTCAGCTTCGCTAGCCATCTTTAGGCGGGCTGTCTCCACGGCTTGTTCGACCTTGTTGAGCTTAGGTTTGGACTCTTGAGTCACTAATGGGTCCTTTAGTGGCGTTAGGCTAGGCGTATTCTCCTCCGTTATCGGACGCTCAATCCCCCTTGGCTGATTAGGCTCCTCAGCTACTTGTTCGGTCATTGACTCAGTAACACTTCTGCGAGCGTCACTCGCTTTCCCATCTTGTCGTATCCCTGTCACCCTCTCAGCTAGAGCATCTCCGATGTCCCCTGTCTCCCTTGAACCCTCCACGTTTGAAGAGGCTACGACGCTGTCTGTCTGGTGACTCGCCTCTATTCGCGGCTTTTCTTTCTTTGTCGCCGCTATATTGGGGGCCCGAGCGGGCGCCATTTTTCGCGCGTCCAATGCCGCCGCGTTTCCCGAACCTATACCTAGTGCGGCAGCCATCATCACAGCTAAGGTCACCGGGGCTGCCAGTCTCCTACCAATTCGCTCTCGTCTCTCCATCCGCGCGATTTGGTCGCCACCATCCTGCTCGAAGTGTTCGACTGCCGGATCGCGCCACGCGGCTTGACGTTCCGAGAAACGGCGGGTTCCAGGGCGCTCAGGCATGATTCGAGACTAGCCCCGTATTCACGACGTTGTGAATCTTTCGCCAAAAACCAGCGACACACTTAGTTCAGCGCTAACTTAAGCGTATGGAACTGGCATTTCCTCTTACGTCTAGTGATCACTTTGATTTAGCCCCGCTTCTTGCCGAAAGACTCGACGTGGCGAGTCGGAGCTATGCCGAATTCTGGGATGGTCTCTCTGTCGCCCCAGCCGACGAGGAGGATGAGCGGATCGGCTGCGAGGTTATTCGCGACGGAGGCGTGCAAGTATCTACTCGTCTCGCTTTGATTAATCAACTCGCCAACAAGTCTGTCGTTGATCTCGACGGCGAGGAGTTTCCTCCGCCCTTTGGAGTGATGAAGGCTCTGCGCGATCTCCAGGACAGTTTTACCCTTCTGGCCGGTATTAGTAGTTATGACGACCTTCTCGAACAGCCACTCGTGCCCTGGGATGAGATCCGGGCCGAACTCGACGCTCCTGAGTGTCGTGAGTGGATGAAGACGGCTCTGGCCGCTTTCCCAACTCTTCAAGTCAAACTAGCTTCTAGCTCGTCTTAGTAATTCTCCGAATCCTCCTTGCCTCTGAAGCGATGACAACGATGGCAAGTCGGCACGCTCGCGTGAAACCTCTTGGTAGGCGTCTTCAGTGAGTCGTCTGTCACTTGGCCACTCAGAGAGAAGTTGTGTAAGAGCCGAGATGCACTCTTCGCGCGTCCAGCGTTTACGCCGCTTCCCGCCGGTGGCGTCAGAGAGCAGAGCGGCAACCCCAGGTGCTGGCGTTGTGAGACAAGGCTTCATTCCGCGCGGCGGTTTCTTAGGCGTCCACTTCCCCCACTCCGTCCGCTCCGCCGCTAGCTCCGCGATGTAGTCCGCATAGGGCCGTCGGCGCTTGGCTAGTGGGATGCCCTGCGCCCGTGCGAAACCTTCAAGCTGGCTGACGCCTGGCAGATAGCCAAACGTTTCAAGGAACAGCTCCATGACGGCCACGATCGGCACGCCCGTGCCTGCGGTTGCTCTCGGGCGCGGAGCAAGCCCGGCAATCACCAGTGCCTCATCCCAACCCCCGGCAGTCCTCTCTATTTGTCCTTCGGTCGGAAGTGAAAGCTCACTCAGGTGGCGATAGGAATGCCTGGCAGCGTCAAGCATCTTCTTTCGCTCCAAGCGATACTCAACCGGCTTCAGTGTCTTCTTGCCGAGCCTGCGAGCCACGATCTTCAGCGCTGCGCATACGTCTTTTGAAGTAAGCCAGGGCTTATCGTCTTCGCCTTCGCGAGCGCCAAGCACAGAATCCACACTCCGAGCCGGATCAAGCGCGAGGGCAAGAACTTCTTTCCAAGGCATCCCGAGCCTCGCTGCTGTCTGCTTGGCCGTCGGAGCATCTGGATAACCGGCAGCTACTCGCGCCGCGTCATAGCGGCTCTGTGAAACCCCCTCGGGCGTCTCGGGTGCGGAGGCGCGTGCAACAGCGGCTACAACATCAACCAAGCTACGCACGTCGTAGCGCGAGCGAAAGCGCGCCGCACTCTTCTTGTTTCCTTCTTGCTCGCTCACACTTCTCAACTTAGAGGGCCTCTTCATTTCATGCGAGCCGAGGAGAGCTGCGGAGAGCTGTAAGCCAAGCGTCACTCGGGCTTTACAGGGCCTCTCTAAGCCTTCGCGCATCACTCTCTGCGCCTTCCCTTACGCCCCGACATACCTCATTTGGCGGATTACCCCTAACCGTCCTTTTCGGCTCCACTACCCCTTTCGAGTGATCTTTCAAAAATCACTGCGAAAAATTCCATTGTTGATTTTCGGACCCTATGTTCGAAGTGCCATGCGGATCACGACCCCAGTTCATCTCCCCGGAGCAACCGAGTTTTCGGCTGATAGAGAGCTACTCTCGCCCATCTGGGTTGTCGAGACGCTCAAGCAAACAGCCTGGGTTTTTCGCGACCTAGAGAAGGCAACGGCGCTCGATAAGGATTGGGGCCGGCGCAAGGAGCCCGGCTCCTGGGCGCTCGCCTATATGGCCTTTGTCGTTTCTGGCTTCACGGATATTGAGCCTTGGTGGGCGAATACAGGCGATGAGCTTTGGCGGGCCTGCGGCTTTACTACTCGCCCCGCCTACCAGACAACCTATGAGCGCTTTGTCGAGCTAGAGCAAGTGCGCGAGGAGTTCTCCTTGGCCGCCGCAAAGCTCATCCAGCACGCCCGGCGTCACGAGCCGCGTATCGGCAATCACATTCACGTTGATGGAACAGAGGCTGAGACACACGCCGCGCTCGTCCACGACTGTAAGCCCGGAGAGGGCTGCCTCTTTGGAGGCGCGAAGCCGAAGAGAACCGCTACCCGCCCCAAGCGTGAATCAACTGAGCGAGTGCGCGCCGAGCGGCAGAAGGATGCTGGGCTCGCGCCAGACGAGACTCTTACACCCGAGCTTGAGCTTGGCGATGCGGATGAGGTTATGGAGCTGCCCGATGGCCGTATGCGTGTGAGGGTAGGCCAGCATTGGTATCGCACTCTCGACTCGACTGCCGGTATCCGCGCCTACACAGGCCCACGAGGGGCTAAGCGCTTCTGGCACGGCTTCTATAACGAGAAGGCCACAGATCACTTCACGGGTGCACCTATAGCCGTAGGCGTCTATTCGGCTTCTCGCCAGGAATATGCGATTTACCCCGATCTCTTTGAGCGAGCACAAGCAGCAATAGGCGAAAACCCTCAAAGCGTCGTTTGTGACAAGGGCTACTCAGTGGAGAGCGTCTTTGCCTTCAACACATCTAAGGGAGTCGCCTCGGTTATGCCCTGGCGCAAGCGCAGAGGACAAGACACGCGCCAAGACGTAGGCTCCCACGATCGCCACGGCATTCCTCGCTGTAAACACTGTGGCGCGCCGGGCAAGTTCGTGCGCTTCAATAAATCACCTAAGCCTCGCCTTTGGTTCCACTGCGTAGCCGGGGCGACTGATGCCTGCAACAAAGATCAGTCCATCTTGTGCTCGAAGGACTGGCGGCTACTACTCCCTCTTTGGCGCACAGATCCGATTTACCACGAGCTTGAGGCATCCCACTCCATCTACGAGCGCGTGCATCGCCACTGGCGCGAGCGTTACCAGGTAGCCGGCGATGGGCTCTCGAATCGCCCGAAGAGGCGCGGGCTGGCCTGGCAGGACTTGCGCGCCCAGGCCGCGCTTGTTGCCGAGTGGCTACGGATCTCCTGGCGCGAGGGCTGGTTGGGCTCGGCTAGGAGAAACAATGCCTCGCCCACTCGCTTTGGCGAGGGGAAGCGGCGCGCCGAGAGCCTCGGGCTCTATCGCGCCAAGGCTGGCCTCACTCTTCCCTACGGCGTAGCAGCAGCGGCACTCGGGCTTGGACTTGAAGAACCGCCCTCAAGACGCGGTAAAGCCCCGCCGGGCGAATCCGATACCGCTCCCTTCTAGCCGGGAGCGGCCTTCTCTCAGAGGCTTAGAAAGGCCCCGCCGAAAGACGGGGCCGAAGCTTGCTCTCTACACCTCGGCTCGAAGGGCCACCTACTCCGAAAATCGGCTCTATAAGCCAGTTGAACCCGCGTCCACGAAATTGACCCTCAAAAGCAAGGGCCGGACTAAAAATCCGGCCCTACTCCAGAACTCTTGCCGAAACACTCCGGATGGAGGCGAGGGGAATCGAACCCCTGTCCGCAGCCGCACCGCTCGAGCGTCTACAAGCTTGTCCAGCGCTTTAGTTTCGCCCGGAAGCCGGCTCGCTGGCGGCCTACCGCCGGACTAGCCCTCCTTGGTGGTCGCGCCGCGGGCGAGTGGCTCTCCCTTGGTGCCGAGCCCGTTTGTTGACGCCGCTACCCGAACCACGGGCCCAATTCGGAGCGACGCGTCACCTAGTTACCTAGGCAGCGAGTGCGAGTTGATTATCCGCACTTACGTTGTTTTCCCGGTTGATTAACGAGGCCAACCGGGGACCTCGGCTTGCAACTCGACCGGAGAACCGACCACGTCGAAACCTGATCGCCCCCGTATGTTTTGTTCTCCTCAATTGTAGCTGTCGGTTTCCGCCGCAACCGGGCCAGCGCCGAATCTCGCGCGGGGCTCTTAGGCAGCGCCCACGACGAGCACGACCATCCAGACCCATAGCGCCACGATGACGAGCTCGGCGCACCAGGTCACCAAGACCGCCGCGTCGGTGTACTCCGACAGTCGACCGGAGACTTCAATCTGCGCCAGCGTCGACGGGTCGACTTCGTCCTCCAGCGCCAGCATGCGCAGACGGTGCTGCTCTCTTCGCCCGCGGGCGGCTATCAGAAGCACGACGAGACCGCAGGAAAATGCCACGGCGCTGGTTACGAGCATGGTGGTGAGAAGCGCGTCTCGGAACGCAGAGACGTCGGTCAAAGACGCGTGGTTGGCGATCACGCCGAGGACGAGGACGAAGGCCGCGAGAAGCACCGGTACGGCTAAGAGCGCGCAGATATAGGGACGCCAGGGAAAGCCGGGGCTGAGAACGGGCGCTTCTCCCTCCTCCTTCTCCTCCTCGGCCGAAGCGGCGAGCTGTTGGTCGTAGGCTTCACGCGAGGTGGGGTCGATCAACGTTACGCGAGCCTGCTCGATGATCTGCAGCCAGTCGCCCGCCATTGGGTCGTTGAGGGCGAGAGCCCCTTTCCAGTGATCGGCGAGCGCCTGCGCAGCCAGATCGATGTCGTCTTCAGAAGCGTCGCGCCAGACGCCGAGGATCTCGTAGTAATTGCTCACGTACTAAGAATCACAATTGCTCCGGTCGGCGCAAGTGCGATTTCCGGATTGGCGAGAGACAGGAGCCCTAGCGGCGAGCCTTGAGCTCGCGCTCGATCTCGCGCTGCGCGTCGCGCCGGGAGATGTCATCGCGCTTGTCGCGGCCGGTCTTGCCACGTGCCAGCGCCAGTTCGACCTTGACCCGCCCGGCCTTGAAATAGAGCCGGGTCGGGACGAGCGTCAGACCCTTCTCGTGCAACTCACCGGTTAGTGAGTCGATCTCGCGCCGCCGGAGTAGGAGCTTGCGATCGCGGTCGGGGTCGTGCGAGCCGAGCGAGGCCTGCTCGTAGGGAGCGATGTGGGCGCCGACCAGCCAGGCCTCTCCGGCTCTGATCTCGCCGAAGGCGCGCGTCAGCGTTGCCTGGCCCAGACGAAGCGACTTGACCTCGCTCCCGCTCAGCGCCAACCCCGCCTCGAAACGCTCGAGCAGGTGGTAGTCGTGACGAGCGCGGCGATTGTCGACGATCAGCTTCTCTCCGGCTGTGGACATACGGACGATTGTATGCGGGGTGCGGCGCTCTACCCCTTCTGAGGTATTGCAGATCACTCCGAAAAAGGCAGATAACCATGTAGATGCGCTCGTCTGCGGCAGAGCTGAAAACTCAAGAAGCCGGTTTCACGCTGGTCGAACTGCTCGTGGTGATCGTCGTCATCGGTGTTCTCATCGCTATTGCCGTCACCAGCTACCTCGGCTTCAGTGATCGCGCGAGCCGAACGGCGGCAAAGTCGAACGTGCGCACTGTCGTGCCGGCGCTGACGGCTTTCTACACCGATAACTCCACCTATGTCGGCGCCACGCTAACGACTCTGCGCGAAAAGTACGACCTGCAAATCGACGATAGTGCCGCTTCTCGCTACGAGATCTCAGATCTGAGCGACAGTTCCTACTGCGTCCAGAACCACGTCGGCGACTGGTACGCCTGGGCAACCGGCCCGAGCGCGCCGATCGACTCCGGCACTTCAAGCCACTGCTAGCGGCGAGTACCGCGGCGAGGGCGCTGCGATCCGGCCGGCCGTAGCTCGACCTTGCCTGAATGGCGCTCGATCCTCTCCACCTCGACCTCGATTTCGTCACCGAGACGCCGTCGGCCGCCGCGGCGACCTTCCAGCGCCGTCCCGAGCAGGTCGAGTTGGAAGTAGTCGCCTCCCAGGCGCCGCGCAGGCAGAAATCCCTCGAAAACCTGGCCAAAGCGAACGAACAGCCCCGAATCGATCAGGCCGATGATCTCACCGGCGAAGCGCTCGTCAAGCCCCTCGGCTCGCTGGCGCCGGGTAAGTAGCCAGGCGAGGCAGATCTCATCGGCCCGGAACTCGATTTTGGCGGCCGCGCGCTCGGTGATCGAGGAATGCTCGGCGATAGTTTCCAGATCGCCGGGGAGCGCATCGTCGCTCAAGCCGAGCTCGTGCAGCAGAGCGCGGTGACAAACGACGTCGGGGTAGCGACGGATGGGAGAGGTGAAGTGGCAATAGGCTCTGCTGGCGAGGCCCGAGTGCCCGAGATTGCGCGGGTCGTAGCGCGCCTGCTTGAGCGCACGCAGGACGAGCGTCGGAAAGGCTTCCCTGCCGCGGCCTGTCTGCGCCACGTACTCGTTTACGCTCTCCGCGATGTGGGCGACGAGAAGCTCGGCCTCCTGCGGCGAGAGCGATCCCTCTTCGGGCGCCGGCGGCGTCGGTACCTCCAGCGCGGCGAGCTTGGCGATCAGAGCCGTCAGCGATTGGGGGTCGGGACGCTCGTGCACGCGGTAGAGCGCCTCCCTCCCACGCTCCGCGAGCAGCCCGGCCACGGCCTCGTTGGCGAGGATCATCAAATCCTCGATCAGGGCGTGCGCTCGCGGCTCGGTCTGGAACCAGGCTCTGGCGACGCCACCCTCGCCGTCGAAGGCGAACTCCAGCTCGGGCCGCTCGATGCGCAGGGCGCCGCGGGCGAAACGGTGGCGCCTGAGAGCCGAGGAGACGCGACCCGTCAGCTCGAGTGCGGCGGCCAGCTCCGGCTCGGCGTTCTCCTTCCCGGAAAGGATTCGCTCGACCTGGCCGTAGCTGAGGCGGGCGCCCGAGCGAATCAGCGAGCGGTAGAAACGCGGCTCGCCGCGGCGGTACTCGCCGTCGAGGAGAAGCTCGGTCGTGACGCAGAGTCTGTCCTGGTTGGGACGCAGCGAGCAGGCATTCTCGGAAAGCTCGGGCGGAAGCATCGGCGCCACGTTCCCGGGCACGTAGGTCGAGAGGGCGCGCTCGGCGGCGCCGTAATCGAGCGGGGCGCCGCTGGGCAGATAGGCCGAGACGTCGGCGATGTGGACGAAGACGCGCACTCCCCCTTCCTCCGCGCACACCGAGATCGCATCATCGAAATCCTCGGCCGTCTCGGGGTCGATGGTGAAGGTGAGGAGATCGCGCAGGTCGACACGATCCTCGAGCGGCGGAGAGGGAAGCTCGTAGGGCTCGAAGTCGCGCCGGCGGCCGCTTTCCACCAGCAACCCTTCGAGCACGGTCTCGATCCGCGAGGCCGGCCCGAGCACGCGTTCCACTCGCGAGCGCTTACGGCCCGGCCGCGCGACCACGAGATCGCCCAGATTGACCTCGCTCCTGGCGCGTTGCTCGAGCAGCAGCGGCAGCCCAGGCGTGAAGTAGGGCTCGGCGTAGACCAGCTTGCCGCGCCGGATCACCTCGGCGACGACAGTTTCGGCGCCCTGGCTCATGGGCTGGGACTAGACCTTGAGGAAGCGGCGCAGTGTGATGCCGGTGCCGATCGCACCGAGCAGGAGCCCGGCCGCGATCATTAGCAGCGAGGTCAGCGCGAACGGCCAGGCGTGTACGTCACTGCCGGTTTTGAAACCGAAACCAAACGCCGACGTGGCCACGGCCTTGGTGATCGTGAGAAGTATCACCGCGAAGAGCGCCCCGCCGAGGCCGCAAATCAAGCCTTCGATCATGAACGGTAAGCGTACGAACCAGTTGGTCGCACCGACCAGCTTCATCACTTCGATCTCACGCCGGCGCGAGAAGATCGAGAGTCGGATCGTGTTGGCGATCAACGCCGTCGAAGCCGTGAGAAGGATCAAGACCATGGCCAGGAAGGAGAACTCGATCACCTTGGCCACGCGCAGAACGCGTTCGGTCACCTTCTTGTCGTAAGTGATTCCGTGCGGGCCAGGCTGCACGCCATGGAGTTTCGAGCTCTCGAGCAGAGCTACGATCTTGCTCGCATCCTCTCCGCGCTTCGGGGTGATCTCATAGGAGTCAGGAAGGGGATTGGTGATTAACCCCTGAGCTATATCGGGGTTAGTTTTCCGCATCTTCTTCCACGCCTCTTCCTTGGAGACGTAGTTGTATGTCTTGATCAAGCCCTGCTGCTTGATCTGAACGATCCGGCTGAGCGTGGCATTTTTATTGCTACTAGTCGCGGATCTTTCGCAGGTCTCCGCGGCACAGAAGTAGAGGTGCACGACGATCCCCTTCTTGGTGTGGTTGCTCCAGGAGACCGTCCAGCTCCCGAGCGCGATGCAGATGCCGAACAGGAACATGCCGATGAACACCGTCATCGTCGCCGCCACGGTGGTGGAGACGTTGGAGCGGATCGAGTGCAGCGCTTCGGAGAAGAGTAGGCGGAAGCGGCTCACTGGGAGGAGTAGCCCCCTCGGCGCTCATCACGAGCGATCCTGCCGTCTTCGAGCGCGATCACGCGGCGGCGCATCTTGTCGACCATCTCGCGATCGTGCGTCACCATCAGGATGGTCGTCCCTGTGCGGTTGATCGAGTAGAGCAGCTGCATGATCCCGACCGAGGTGTCGGGGTCGAGGTTCCCGGTCGGCTCGTCGCAGACGAGAAGCGGCGGGTGGTTGACGAAGGCGCGGGCGATCGAGACTCGCTGCTGCTCGCCACCGGAGAGCTCGTTGGGAAGCGAGTCCATCTTGTCGACCAACCCGACCAGCGAGAGTACCTCCGGCACCTTGCGACGGATGTTCTGATTGCTCTCGCCCTGGATCTTGAGCGCGTAGGCGACGTTCTCGGCCGCGGTGCGGTTCAGCAGTAGCTTGAAGTCTTGAAAGACGCAGCCGATGTTGCGGCGGAGCTGCGAGACACGCGATTGGCGTAAGCGCGAGATGTCGCGACCGCCGACGATGATCGTGCCCCGCGTCGGTTCCATCTCTTTGAGCAGTAGCCGGATCAGCGTCGATTTCCCGGAGCCCGAGGCGCCGACGATGAAGACGAACTCACCCTTGTCGATCTGGAAGGAGACGTTGTCGAGGGCGACGACGTGCGGCTCGTAGATCTTCGTCACGCCGTGGCAGACAATCATCGCGCCGGCGCTTACCGTTTCGGCAGCAGCGCTGGGCGCAGGCAGATCGCTTGGGTTCTGTGTGTCGAGATCCACGTCCTGTGCCGGAGTCGTAGCGACGGCGGCTCGTTAGCCGCAGCCGGTTGAGAATCGCTCAGGAAGTCTAGCCTAGTGCTCGGTCGCCCTGAGCGGAGAAGCGGCTCCGCCGCGCATCCCATTCGTGTCGAATCCGCATTGACTACCGCTCGCGCGAAAGATCTACTTTCGACACGTTTTCGCCTTTGCGCCCTCCGGTGTCAGACACCGTTCAGAGATACCGTTGGCTGTCAAGGGGCGATCGTGCCGAAAGCGGAACACTCGCTCCAGAGGGCGAAACCAGGGCTGTCAGACGACCCTGCCGGCCGCCTTGGCCAGCAGAAAAGCTCGTACGAAGCCGTCTAGATCGCCGTCGAGCACGCCCTGCGTGTTGCCAACCTCGAGCTCGGTGCGGTGGTCCTTGACGAGCTGATACGGGTGCAGGACGTAGCTCCGGATCTGGCTGCCGAAGCCGATGTCCTGGGCCGCTCCGCGCTCGCGCGCGATCTCGGCTTCACGCTTCTCCTCCTCCAGCTCAACCAGGCGCGAGCGCAGCATGCGCATCGCCGTTTGCTTGTTAGAGCTCTGCGAGCGCTCGTTCTGGCACTGGACGACGACGCCCGTCGGAAGGTGTGTGATGCGCACCGCCGAGTCGGTCTTGTTGACGTGCTGGCCACCGGCGCCACTGGCGCGGTACGTGTCCACCCGGATCTCCTCCTCGTCGATCTCCAGCGCGACCGAGTCGGGCAGAAGCGGGCTGACGATCACCTCGGCGAAGGAGGTGTGGCGGCGGTGGGCCGAGTCGAAGGGCGACAGGCGCACCAGCCGGTGCACGCCGCGCTCAGCCTTGAAGATGCCGTAGACGTTCTCGCCTTTGACCGTGAGGGTGGCCGACTTGATCCCCGCCTCCTCGCCCGGGCTGGCCTCGATCATCTCGGTCGCAAATCCACGCCGGTCGGTCCAGCGCAGATACATGCGTAGCAGCATCTCGGCCCAGTCCTGGGCATCCGTTCCACCGGTACCGGCGTGAACGGTGACGATGGCATCGCCCGCGTCGTACTCGCCGCTGAAGAGTGCGTTCTCCTGCAGGCGCTCGAGCTCCTTGCGGAGCGGGGCTATCGTCTCGGCGATCTCGTCCTCCATCTCGTCGTCGAGGGCGAGTAGATCGCGGGCGTCCTCGTACTCGCGGGTCAGGCGCTCGTAGCGATCGAGTCGCTTCGTCAGGCGAGCATGCCCGGACGAGACTGACGCGGCCCGCTGTTGGTCGTCCCAGAAGCCGGGCGCACCCATCTCCTGCTCGAGCGCGGCGGCGCGTGTCTTCAGCGAATCGGGGTCAAAGGTGATCACGGACCCAAGCGAGCTGGT
>PMXT01000065.1 GCA_003170995.1 Actinomycetota bacterium
GGCCACGTCGGCGGTGATGTGCTCCTCGAGGCGGCCGGTACGGATGGCGACGACCTCTCCACCGGGCAGGCGGCCGAGCTGCGGCGTGACGTCGAGCTCGGAGCGAGTCGACTCCCAGGGGAAGCGCGCTCCGGCGCGCCCGCTTGCCTGCGCGGCAGCCCGCGCCGGCTCGAGGCGGTTGAGCCTGTAGCGGAGGATCGCGCGCGCCGAGGCCGGGTGAGTAGCGGCAAAGAAGGGAAGCGAGAAGACGTCGGTGTCCCAGAAGATGTGGCCGCGATATCTGGGGCCCGAAAGGCCGCCGGCGCCGATCGCGGCCTCGCCGCTATCCGGTGCGGCCGACATCAGGCCAAAGAGTGAGTAGCGAACCGCGAGTTGAAGGGATGGGTCTCCTTCGATGACGACGTCCGCATCGCGCCAGCGCTCGCCCCAGCGCTCGCGGTGCTCGGTGTAAAGGCGCTCGAAGCCGGCCTCGCGCGCTACCTGTAGCGACGCGAGCGACTCCAGCTCGCAGTCGCCGTAGTCGACAATCCGCTCGAGCAAGCGCTCCTCTCGTTTCTCGGCCGCCGCCGCGACGACTCGCTCGACGTTGACCGACTCTGCGATCGTGATGTCGTCGAGGCGATGAAAGCTGGTCTCGGTTCCCTCCTGCTCGGGAGCGGTGAGCGGCGAGGAGGAGGCAAGCATCTCCTGCGGTCCGAGCGCACGCAAGCAGGCGGTTCCCGGGCGGGCGAAGGAGTGGAAGAGCAAGGCATCGAGCCTCAAGCCGTCGCTGCGCACGAGCTCGTGACGAAGTGTTCCGGTGCGCATGTCGAGTACGCGGCGAACGTGCTCGGCCGCGGCGCCCTCGATTCTGTTCCAGATGGGTGCCGCCAGCAGCTCCTCCTCGGAGCCGCGTCCCGCATAGCGTCCACCCATACGCACCGTCGGTCCGTTGACCGACCCGGCGAGAAGTGAGCCGCGAGCACCGATGCGACCGTCCGCCAGCGTTAGCACGGTCTCGTGCACGGTTTCCTTGCTACCACCGTGATCATCGATGATGACCTGCCAACCTTCCTCCTGAACGGATTGCGGTAACTCGCCCTCCTGGCGCCGCCGGAGCTGGTCGGCGAGGATGTCGGCGAAGAGCTCGGGTCCGCCGCCGAGATCGAGCACGCCTTGCGGAGTCCCTTTCGGCTCGGGTCCAACCGAGAAGTAGACGGCACCGGCCGCCTCGGGCACGAGCATCAGAGAATCTGAGCCCGGGCTGTTGCCTAGGGGTCCGAACTCGTCACCGGCGATCAGCGTCTGCTCGGGTCGGACACCGCGGCGCTCTAGCCAGGCGAGAGCGTAGTGCGCGGAGTCGGTCTTGTCGGTCAGGCCGATCTCGGCGTGTTTGGCGTCAGAAGTGACACGCGGATCGCTGAGCCCGGCCTCTAGTCCGCATACACGTGTGAGTTCGACAGCCCCGCGCAGTCCCTCGATCCCGGCGTTAGCCAGCCGCGCCTCGACCGCTTTCAGTAGTTCGGACAGGTGGGCCTTCGGAGGATCGGCCCATTCAGGAAGCGGAATCAAATCGATCTTGCGCCGGTTGATCCGGTTGGAGATGACTGACACCGTAAGTCCCTTCTCGCGCAGGCGCGCAGAGGAGAGCTCGGCGGCGCGATCGAGCGCCTCCTCTTCCTCGGCGCTGGCGTCGCGGCGCTCGAGCAAGACCGGGCCGAAAGAGGTCAGCTCGTACACCTCCGAGCCACGATTACAGGCGACGATGATTCGTCCCGGCCCGTGCGGGCGCAGCCCGAGCTGTTCATCGACATTGCCGATATCGGTGCCGGTGATGATCGCAAGGTCGAAGCCGGCGTCGACGAGCACACCGAAAAGCTCGCGTAGCGCGCTTGCGTCGGCCTCGCGGTCGGTAACCGCGGTGCCATCCCAGTCGAAAACGACGGCCTCGAAACGGTGGTCTAGCGCAGCTGCGAAGCCGTCTGTGAGCGCGAGCTTGAAGGTGCCGCTGGTGCGCTCCGAGCGCCGCTCTTCGAGGGCATTCGGGTCGAGCTCCACAGGTCCCGTCTTCACTCCGGATGTATCGGCAGGCTGCTTACCAGAGTGAGCGTTATCGAGAGGGTTAGTGGCCATGCGCTTCACTAGTCCCGAGACGATCGCCGCGCGACGCAGTTAGTCTGAAGAACAAGGCGGCTAGACCCGCGAAGTGAGCGTTCTGCGGTGATTATGGACCAGCGCACGCAGCAGTCACCGGTAAGTCTTTTTTCCACAAGCCAGTACCTCGAGCTCGAGTTAGATACAGACACTCGGTCGGGCGGTCGCAGTGGCACCGCTGAGGTCTTCGTTCCGAAGTGAGTCCTTACTCAGTCTGCTCTCCTAGACGCCTTTATCTAAAGAGAGGAACAGTGGTCGCTCTCGATAGAGATGCTACCCGTGCGATGCCCACTGCCGTTTGGAGTCGTGGGCTGCGGCGAGCTATTCGTTCCAGGCGGCCTCGAGCCGAGTGTGAGTCACCTGGAGATGCTCGGGAACGACCCTGACGTCGGCCAGGACGGGCATGAAGTTCGTGTCGCCCTGCCAGCGGGGAACGACGTGCTCGTGCACGTGATCGGCGATTCCGGCCCCGGCGTTGCGTCCGAGGTTCCAGCCGATATTGAACCCGTCTGGCTGGTAGACGTCGCCGAGCACCTCCAGGGCGCGTGCGCTGAGGGCGTGGATCTCTGCGGCCTCCTGCGCGCTCAGCTCCCGTAGATCGCCGACGTGTCGTATCGGCGCCACCATCAAATGGCCGGACGAATAGGGGAAGCGGTTGAGCAGGACGAAAGCGGTCTCACCCAGATGAACGACCAGCGACTTCTCGTCGTTCGGCGCTGAGGTGGCTCGGCAGAAGATGCAACCTGTTTGCTCGCTTGCGCTGGAGACATACTCCAGCCGCCAGGGTGCCCAGAGTGGGTCGGTCATTGCAGCTCTTGTATCAAACGAGCGGGTCGGAGTCAGCTTCGTCAGGCGACGGCTCGATCTCCTCGCTCGGCTCGCGTGTGTCGAGGCGGTTCTCGAAGGCCTCGCGGAGACGCTCGCCAGAGACATCGGTCTCGTAACGCGCGCGCCTCGGCTCGACCTTGATGATGCGCACCTCATCGCCGCGACTCCCGTGGCAGCGGTTGTAAGCCTCGGCCTCGCCGAGGGGCTTCAGCTCTTTGTGAGTTCGCCGCAGTAGCGACACAGACAATCCCTAGCACCGTTGGAACGTGATGGCAACCACAGCGCGGCCGTTACCGGTAACCGGGCGAGGTTGCGTCGAAACCGAGAAACAAGGGAAGCGGAGCGCCGCCTGCTCCGCTTCCCTACCTTGGAAGATTTGTCACCGTCGCCGCGCCTCGAGCGCTGTGCCGGTTGCCTAGGGGGATCTCTACCATATGAAGATCGACCCTATATGAATATTGTCATATCCATATAGGTTGCGGTATCCCCCTGAGTGTGCTTGACCATTCTCCTTGACGCCGATGCTCACCAACACGGCGTGACGCCCTCGTGAGCTCGATCACTAGACTGAGCTGCAAGCGCCCGTAGCTCAGGGGATAGAGCGCGCGCCTCCGGAGCGCGAGGTCGCAGGTTCGATTCCTGCCGGGCGCGTTCTCAACGCGCTGGAGCGACGCTGGACTGCAGGAGGCCACTGCTGCGGAGCTTGTCCGTACCGTGTGTACTGTCCTGCGCCTCGCAACCGTGGCCTCCTCTGCCAGCCCTCCCTAGCGCGCTGAGAAGGCAACTCATGAGGTGCGAGTGAGTGGAGCTGGGGATGGCGTCTCGTTGGCCGCCTGTTCCTATCGGTCTTCAGGCCTTGCCGCAGCTGGCGCAGAAGGCGGTGCCGACGCGGCGCTCTTTGCCGCAACTCGAGCACTCGCCGACTACCTCGCGTCCGCATCCTTCACAGTGCGCGCTGCCGCGCGACGGATAGCCGCAGAACGGGCACTCTCCCTTGCGGACGCGTCTGGAGGGGATGTGGCGAGCGAGGTAGCGCTGTAGCAAGGCGAAGGAACCCACGGTCAGCGCGATACCCAGCAGAGAGAGGATGAGTGGTCCGAGATCGAAAGTCGGGTTGCTGGAGGCGTTCGTGTAATCGCTGGCGAAAAAGAGGGCGAGTATGCAGGCGGGAACGATCACGCCGAAGGCGAGCGGGAGATAGCGCGATCGTCGCCGCCTCAGTCGCGAGAGAAGAAACAGACCTGCAGAGAGAAGAGCGACCGTAAAGGCGAGCTCCGCTAAGCCGCTCTTCAAGGTGTGCTCGCCATAGACACTGACAGGGCCGAAGCGATCGCCGATCTTCTGGTAGGCCCAGATCGCTCCGATGAAGACGAAAATCCCGAGCACAAAGGCGAGCAGCTTCTCGCTCTTGGTCGAGGCGATCTCCTCGATGCCGACCTTCTCACTTCTCAACTTGCTTCTCCTCCCTCGTCTTGGTTCGCGGCCTGAGCCGTACCTCGAGCTCGCAGTCGAGCGCTTTGGCGACTCGTTGCAGCGTGTCGATTCGGGGTGGGCGGGCGCCCGCCTCGAGCCGAGCGATCGCGGGTTGGCTCGTCGCGCAGAGCTCCGCCAGCTCCTTCTGCGAGAGATCGCGCGCTATCCGTTGCTCGGCAACTTGCTCGGCGATCTCGCCGATCAGACGTTTGTCGGGGTCGTCATAGGAGAGGCGCTCGCGCAGGCGCTGCAAGCGCCGACGGCCGCCCTTTCTCGCTGACGATTCGGTCTCTAGTTCACTCATGTAGATACCATAGATGATATGGATTGACGCTACGTCTTTGACTGAGATACGTACCGGCCCGCGTCGTGCGACGATGTCGCGATGGGAACGGTCAGGGTCGTCTGCCTTTCGGACACACACCTACGCCGCCGGCACGCGCTACCGGCCTGGTGCCTTCGCCGCCTCGAGGGCGCCGATCTGATCCTGCATGTGGGGGACATGGTGGCGCTCTCCGTGCTCGAGGAGCTCGAACGGCTGGCTTCGGTAGCGGCGGTGCGCGGGAACATGGACGAGATCTCTCTCAGGGAGAGACTTCCGTCGCATCGCATCGCCGAGATTGGAGGCGCCAGGATTGGGCTAGTGCACAATCCTGGGCCTGCGCTCGGGCGAGCGACGCGCCTCGAGAAGTCGTTTCCCGGTTGCGACGCGGTTGTATACGGGCACACCCACGTGCCCGAGATTCGGCGGCTCGGCCGCCGCATGATCCTCAACCCGGGCAGTCCGACCGTTCCGCGATCGACCCTGGGGGCGACGATGCTCGAGCTCACGATATTGTCTGACGAAACGATCGAGCCGGTGTTCGTTACGCCTTGACACGAACACGTGTTCGCAATACCATGGCGAACATATGTTCTCCCGCTTCGTTACGATTGTTCTTCTGCTAGTCGCTCTGTGGGGTGGTCTGGCGCATACGTCGGGCGCATCGGGACACGGCGGTACATATGTGGTCAAGTCGGGTGACACCCTCTGGTCGATCGCTCACCGCTTCTACGGCGGCGATTCGCGCAGGGGTGCATGGGATCTCGAGCGCCGAAACGATCTCGGGCAAGGCGCAGCGCTGGCTCCAGGGCAACGCCTAGTCCTTCCCTGGTAGGAATTCGCAAGCGAAAAGCCGTCTCACCTCGTTTCGCGCGGAGCTTTGGCAGTAGGGAAGTTCTTATACTGAGAGATATGTCGGGGGCGCAGACGCGGCTCTCCCTACGCGTCTCACCCGGCGCCAGGAAGAGCGCCGTCGTCGGCCGCTATGGGGAGAGGTGGAAGATACGGGTGGCTGCTCCTGCGGAGTCTGGGAGAGCCAATGAAGCCCTACTCGCGCTGCTCGGGAAGACGCTAGGAGTTACTCGATCGCAGGTTCGAGTCGTTACCGGAGTTGGCGCTCGTGACAAGATTGTGGAAGTGATAGGAATCAACGCCGAGGAGAGCGAGCGCCTGCTAAGCGCCTCGGCTGGAGAAGGCGAGGCAAATGAAGGCAAGCGAGCGTAACGGTTATAAAAAGTCGCTTCTCGAAGAGAAAGAGCGCCTGAGCGCCGCGCTCGAGTACCTGCACGCGGAGAACCCCGGAGCCGACGAGGAGCAGGAGCTCGAGCTCAGTAGCCTCCAAGAGCATCTCGCCGAGGCTGGGTCGGTGACGCTGGAAAGGGAGATCGACTACTCGCTCGAGGAGGTCGTGAACGAGCGGCTCGCGGCGATCACAAAGGCGCTCGAACGAATCGAGCAGGGAAGCTTCGGCCTCTGCGTGTCATGTGCGGCGCCAGTCGCTGCCGAGCGTCTAGCGGCGCTGCCGTGGGCGAGTCTCTGTATCGACTGCAAACGTCGTGAGGAGCGCGGTTGAGCGAGCAGATTCGCCAACTCCCCGAGGTACGAGTCGGCTCTTCTCCCGACGCCCTCACGCCGATCTCGGTCGCCGAGAAGCAACTCGGTGCCGGGTTTTGGCAATGGTTCAGCTTCGCCTTGGTTGCGCTCAGTGCGCTAGGTGCCGATCAGCTGACCAAGTGGCTCGTGACCAGCCGCCTGGCGATCGACTCGAGCGTATCGGTAGCGGGTCCCCTCGAGATCAGCCATGTGCAGAACTCCGGTATCGCCTTCGGGTTGTTTTCACAGTCCACTTCGCTGGTAATCGTTTTGACTTCGGCCGTAGTCCTCTGGATGGTCGTCTTCTTCGCACACTCGGGCGCGAGGCACCCGTTGCTGCCGGCGGCGCTCGGGCTTGTCGTTGGCGGCAGCGTCTCGAACCTGTTCGATCGTGTCACGAACGGTTACGTGACCGACTTCGTCGATTTCGGGCTCTGGCCGACGTTCAACCTCGCCGACTCGGCGGTNNGCAGGCGAGCGGCTCGATCGCGTCCTTGCGACCGTGCCCGAAATCGGCTCGCGAGCGCTGGCTGCGCGGATGCTTGCTGATGGCGAGGTGCTCTTGAACGGTCTCGAGGCGCGTAAGAGCGAACGCTTGCGCGGCGGCGAGACGATCGAGTACGAGCTTCCGCCGGAACGAATACCGCTCGAGCACGAAGAGCGGCTGCTGGCCCTCGTTTACGAGGATGAGCACCTGCTCGTGGTCGACAAGCCCGCTGGCATCTCGGTTCACCCGGGCGCCGGCCGTTCTAGCGGAACGCTGGCTAATGCGCTGGTTGGCTACGGGGCGCACGGGGGGGAGGCGCCGGATCGGCCCGGTATCGTTCACCGGCTCGATCGCGACACCTCGGGGTTGATCGTCGTAGCCCGTAGCGAGACGGCTTTCCTTGGTTTGCGCCGGCTCGTGCGCCGGCACGAGATCGAGCGCGAGTACCTGGCNNGAGGCGCCGATCGGTCGCGATCGTCGGCATCCGACCAGGCGCTCGCTCGAAACCGACAAACCGCACGCGGCGATCACCCACTTCGAGCTGCGTGAGTTCCTGGCCCGCCACGCGCTACTCGGCGTGCGACTAGAGACCGGCCGTACTCACCAGATCCGCGTGCATCTCGCGGCGATCGGCCTTCCGGTGGCGGGCGACCCGGTCTACGG
>PMXT01000096.1 GCA_003170995.1 Actinomycetota bacterium
CCGGGCGAGAACGCCGGCGTGGTCGACCTCGGCGGCGACGAAGCGGTGGCTTTCAAGGTCGAGAGCCACAACCACCCCTCGGCGGTCGAGCCTTTCCAGGGCGCCGCTACCGGAGTGGGTGGCATCCTGCGCGACATCTATGCGATGGGCGCGCGGCCGGTCGCGCTGCTCGACGGCCTCTACTTCGGGCAGGACGACATCCAATTCGAGAACGCGGTCGCCGGCATCGGCACCTACGGGAATTGCGTCGGCGTTCCCAACGTCGGCGGCGCCACCTTCTTCGACTCCCACTACGCCGGCAACTGCCTCGTCAACGCCATGTGCGTCGGTCTCCTTCCGCGCGAGCAGCTGACAAGCGCGCGGGCGAGCGGTATCGGCAGCGTGGTCATGTTCGGCGCCACAACGGGACGCGACGGTATCGGCGGCGCGAGCGTTCTGGCCAGCCAGGAGCTGGGCGAGGACGACGCCGACAAGCGCCCGAGCGTCCAGGTAGGCGATCCCTTCACCGGCAAGAAGCTGATCGAGGTCTCGGTCGAGCTGATCGAGTCGAACCTGGTCGAGAGTCTGCAGGACTGCGGCGCGGCCGGACTTGCCTCGGCGCTGTCCGAGATGGCGGCCTCCTTCGGGCTGGACATCCACCTCGACCGCGTGCCCCTGCGCGAAGCCGACCTCGAGCCCTGGGAGATCATGGTCTCGGAGAGCCAGGAGCGGATGGTGGCGGCGGTCACACCCTCGCTGGTTCCGGCGGTGAAGGAAGTCTGCGCGCGCTGGGAGCTGCCCTGCACCGAGATCGGCAAGGTGACCGACAGCGGCGTGCTGCGCTGTTTCTGGAACGGCGAGGTCGTCGGAGACATCCCGGCCCGCTTCCTGACCGAAGACGCGCCTCGCTACCAGCTCGAGCTCGCGCCGCGACCAAAGCAGGATCCGCCGCCTGTGCCCGTCGGCCCACCCTTCCGCCAGGCGCTACTCGAGTTGCTCGGCTCCGACAACATTCGCGATCGCGCCTGGGTCTACGAACGCTACGACTACATCGTCGGCTCGCGTACCGTGCGCCGGCCCGGGCTCGATGCCGGCGTGCTCAGGTTGCGACCCTCTCTGCACGGCCTGGCGCTCTCGCTCGACGGCAACGGTCGCATCGCCTGGCTCGACCCGCGTATCGGCGGTGCCCACGCCGTACTCGAGGCGGCCCGCAACGTGGCCTGCTCGGGCGGCGAGCCGCTGGCGATCACCAACTGCCTCAACTTCGGTAATCCCGAGAAGCCCGAGATGGCCTGGGAGCTGAGCGAGGCGATCGAGGGCATGGCCGAGGCCTGCGAGGCGCTCGGGATTCCGGTCGTCTCGGGCAACGTCTCGCTCTACAACGAGACCGACGGCCAACCCATCTACCCGACGGCGGTCGTCGGCTGTGTCGGCCTCATTCCCGACGTGCGCAACCTCAACAGCGCCTGGCGTGAGGGCGATGTCGTTCTGCTCGCCGGCGAGCCACAGCTTTCGATCGCCGGCTCGGAGTACCAAGCGCTCTACGACAAGGTCTGTGGCGCCCCGGCGGAGCTCGACCTCGAGGCTGAGGCGGCTCTCATCTGCTTCCTTTGGAGAAACAATTCCTCCTTCTCGCTCGCCCACGACGCCGCCGAGGGCGGACTGGCCGTCTGCCTGGCGGAGTGCGCGATCGTAAGCGGCATCGGCGCCCGGGTTGATCTGCCGGCCGATCCGGTGCAGCTGTTCGGTGAGTGTGGAGGCTTGGCCGTAGTCGCCTGCGCGCCCGAGCACGTGAGCCGCCTCGAGACCGCCGGCGTACCGCTGCGCGAGATCGGCCACGCCGGCGGCGACTCGCTGAACGGGATCGCGCTCACTGAGCTGACACGCGTCTGGCAAGCTAAAGACGACCACCCGGATAACTCCAAACGGGGGCAGTAGATGTGCGGCATCTTCGGCATCCGAGCGCCCGAGCGCGATAACGCGCGCCTGACTTACTTCGGCTTGCACGCGCTCCAGCATCGCGGGCAGGAGTCGGCGGGTATCGCTGTCTGCGACGAAGGCCGTCTCTACGGCCTCAGAGACATGGGACTGGTGACGCAGGTCTTCAGCGAGCAGAACCTGCGCGGGCTGCACGGGCAGCTGGCGATCGGCCACTGCCGCTACTCGACCACCGGCGGGAGCCACTGGGAAAACTCTCAGCCGCTCGTCCTGCGCGGTCGTGCACGTACCGTCGCGCTCGCCCACAACGGCAACCTCACCAACGTCGAGGAGCTGCGCTCGGAGCTCGCTCGGCAGCACGTGCGCCTGAACACGAGCTCCGACAGCGAGATCGTCGCCGCGTTCATCGCCAATGACGAGCGCCCGCTCGAGCAGGCGATCGCCGCAACGATGAGCCGCCTCGTCGGTGCCTACTCGATCGTCGCGCTCGCCGACGGCAAGCTGGTCGCCTTCTGCGACCGTCTGGGCATCCGCCCTCTGTGTTTTGGCCGGCTCGACGGCGACTGGGTCGTCGCCTCGGAGAGTTGCGCGCTCGATTTGATCGGCGCCAAGCTGGAGCGCGAGATCAGGCCCGGCGAGCTCGTCGTCATCGACGAGGATGGCTGCCGCCAGATACAGGCGGTCGAGCCGGCGAAGCATTCGGCTCTGTGCATCTTCGAGCTCTTCTATCTGGCCCGGCCCGACAGCCGCCTGCTCGATGTCGAGGTTCACGGGGCGCGAGTGCGCATGGGCGAGATCCTGGCCGCCGAATCACCGGTCGAGGCCGACCTGGTGATGCCCATTCCCGACTCGGGCACACCGGCCGCGATCGGCTTTTCGCGCGGTAGTGGCATCCCCTTCAGCGAAGGACTGATCAAGAACCGCTACGTCGGCCGCACCTTCATCGAGCCCGAGCAGAGGCTGCGCGAGCAGGGCGTGAGGCTCAAGTTCAACCCGCTCGACGAGATGGCCGGCAAGCGCGTGGTGGTCGTCGACGACTCGATCGTGCGCGGCTCGACCACACGCAAGATCGTTTCCATGCTCTTCGAGGCCGGCGCAACCGAGGTGCACGTGCGCATCTCCTCGCCGCCGGTCGTCTTCCCCTGCTTCTACGGAATCGACTTCGGCGACGCCGACGAGCTGATCGCCAGCAAGAAATCGGTCGAGGAGGTACGCCGGCACATCGGCGCAACCTCGCTGGCGCACCTCTCGCTCGACGGCTTGCAGACGGCCTCGGAACGGCCGACGACAAACTTCTGCCGGGCCTGCCTCGACGGCAACTACCCGACGCCGGTTCCCGAGGGTGGCAAGTTGATCAAGCTCCGCCTCGAGAAGACACGCGCCAAGGCGTAGCGCCGGACTACTCCGCCCGACGCTACGCAAGCGCACGAACGGTGTTACTCCTTGACGTTGTGTGCCTTGGCGACGCCGCGGCTGAGAATGTAAACCGCGGTTGTGATCTCGAAGAAAGCGAACCAACTGCTTATGGTCAGGGTTTTCGCAATCGCGACCACGATCATCGCCACGAGGAGCGCGACGACGTAGACGACGAACTCCATGTTCGGCATGCTCAGCTTCGAGATATCGAGTGTGACTTTGTTTTCTTCCATCGAGGGTGGCTCCTTCGTTGAGCGATTGACAGACACACGCATGCTCTCCTGTTCTCATTCGGAATGCAAGCCACCAACCTCACACCATCAACTGAGAGGCTCTCTCAGCAGGAGTCTCCGTGCTCCTGCCCGCGATGGTGGTTGCAGATCTGGGCGGTCGCTATCGGCTGTAGCTCTCCTGCGGCGAGCGCAGCAACCGCCTCGCCGACCGTCTTCCGCTGCCGATCGAAGTACACGTCGATGTCGGCTTCACTGAGAATCGCGAGCGGGCGGGCGCCGATTCCTCCGGCGACCAGCGCATTCACTCCCGCCGAGGCCAAGAGTTGCGCAGCAGCCTGGCAGCCACCTTCGCTGTGTGAACCGTTCGCTATGACGTCGACGCGTTCGATCTTCCCGGCTGCCAGCTCGACCGCCGTGAAGCAGGGGCTCTTCCCGAAGTGATGCGAGCGCCGGGCATCGAGCCCGCCCTCGCCGACCGAAGGCACCGCGACGACGAAAGCGCCCCGCTCGGTCGACGACACAGACATATCCGATCTCTCCATTACGCCTCTCCTTGTTTGCTCGATCTCTCTGGCGTGTCTCAAGTCGATTCCGTCGTGACGGGCCCGAGCGATCGCTCGACGAGCTCGATCACACTCCTAAACACGCGCTCCCGCTCCCGTAAATGCTCGGCCCACTGTCTGAGCAGAGAACGGCCTTCATCGGTCAGCTCGTAGCGGCGGCGCTGAGGGCCGTACTCTCCTTCCGACCAGGTGGAGGCGACAAAGCCCTCGTCCTCGAGCCGGCGCAATACCCGGTACATGCCGCCCGGGTCGATGCAGACGAGACCATCGCTCAATTCCTCGACGGCTCGGCGTAGGTCGTAGCCGTGACTCGGCTGTGACGCCAGAACCGCCAGCAGGGCCGACTCGAGCAGACCGCCGCCGTGACCACCCTGCCCTCGGCCGCCGCCGCAAGGTCGCCGGCGCGGCTTGACTCGACTGAGCTCGCTAGACACATCTAGATGATATATACATCTAGGTGCATTTAGCAACGTCCAGCGAGCGCGCTTTACTGATCGCATAGAGACGAGAGCGAAAGAGGAAGAGATGCGCGTAAAGGAATTCAGCTTCCCTGTCAGTGTCGAGTTGCTGGGCGACACCCGGGTGATCACCCGCATCGAGGGCAAGAGAGAGATCGAGACCTCCTCGCCGCCCGAGTTCCGAGGCACCGACGCGACGACCTGGAGCCCCGAGGACTTCTTCGTCGCCGCGACCACCTCGTGTCTGGCGATCACGCTCCAGGGCATCGCCGGGCGGCGCGGTCTTCCGCTCCAGAGCCTGAAAGTGAGCGGCGACGGCACCGTTGGCACTCGTGACGACGGGCGCTTCGGTTTCTCGCGGATGGCAATCCTGGTCGAGATCAAAACCGAGCCGGGTCACGAGGAGCAGGCGCGTCAGATCTCGCGCGAGGCGGAGAAGACCTGTCTGGTCGCCGTCTCGCTTGCCCTTCCGATCGAGACGGCCGTCGAGGTACAAACGGCGCCCGCGTCGGCCTGACCGATCAAGAACCTGTCTCGTTGGGAAAGCGCGGTCGAGGCGGTCGAGGCGGTCGAGGCGTTGATGTCAGGGGCCGCACGAGCCACTAAAGCGCACTGGTAGTGCGGTGAGTGGCTCGGGTGGTTCCTGGCGCCGCGAAACGGCCGCATCGGACGTGCTGGCCTAGCGGGATAGGTTCTCTACTAAGCGAGAGCGACGCCGCGGAGCTCGAGCTCTAGCCCGGTTTCCCGCTCACGGGCATGGATCCAGACCGCCAGTTCGCCCGGCCCCTCCTCGCGCGTCCAGAGCGGCGTTTCGATCGTCCAGGCCCGCTCGCCATCAGAGGTCGCCGTGGCGAGAAGAAGGGCGATATCCGGCGGGATGACAGGCGAAGCTCCGTGGTTGATGATCTCCTGCTCGGTCCGGGCCGCCGTCTCGGACGTGAGCGTGCGCGTTTCGATCAACGCCGCCAGCTCGCGTCGTGCAAGCCGGACGAGAAGCTCTAGCACCGGCTCGTGCAGCAACTCGGGGAGCCAGTCTGACCGCCCCGGGGCGGTCAGGTCGAGCGCCACCTTCTTTGGCAATTCGGTCTCCACTTTGACCGAGAAGCGCTCGGTCTCGTGCTCGTAGAGGTACCGCAGCGCTCGAGCCGCGGCAACACGATGCGCCGAGGCCTGCTTGAGCGGCGGATCGGCGAAGGTGAGCCTGAACTGGTGCCTGAGCTCGGCGGCGCCGGCGACCGCAAGCCAGCCTCGACCGTCCCAGCGCTCCTCGAGCTGCCCGTAATCGCGGCCCACCACCTTTTCGAGGTAGCGAGCTTGAGCGAGCGCATCCTCGCGGCGCAGGACGAAACGCCCGTCCTCTCCTGCCGGGCCGAAGGCGAACGAGAGCACCGTCTTCATCCCTTCCTCCGCGCTCTCCAGCGTAAGCGCGATCCAGGTTCCGGGGAAAGACTCACGTCCGGCGAAACAACGCATTCCGATCGAGTCGGGAAACCGCATCGTCTGCGGTTGTACCAGCTCGAGGCCAACTGCGAAAGCCGAGCTTGCTGCACTCACGCAAGCGGCGGCCGCGGCAAATACACTGGCGGAGTGGCCGGAATGAGTTACGAGGCTGCCGGGGTTTCGCTGGCAAAAGCCGAGGAGATTGTCGAGCGCCTGCGCGACGCCGTAGCGTCCACTCAGACGCACGGCTTCAGTAAATCCTTCGGAGGCTTCGCCGGCCTTTACGCGCTCGACGACAAGCGCCTGCTCGCCGCCTCAACCGACGGTGTCGGGACGAAGCTGATTTTGCAACGAGCGAGCGGACGCCTGCGCTGGGGCGGAATGGACGTGGCTGCGCACTGCATCAACGACGTCCTCACCTCGGGCGCCGAGCCGCTCTTCTTCCTCGACTACTTCGCCGCCGACAAGGTCGAACTGGAGCTCGTGGCGGAACTGGTGGAAGGTGTGGCGCAGATTTGCCGCGACAGCGATTGCGTACTTCTGGGTGGAGAGACCGCCGAGCTCCCCGGAATCTACGCCGAAGGCGAGCTCGACTTCGCAGGTACTTGCGTGGGGCTGGTCGAGCGCGAGCGTCTGATCGACGGGCCTTCCAGTTGCAGGCCTGGCGACGTTGTCCTTGGTCTGCGCTCCGCCGGCCTACACGCCAACGGCTTCACGCTCGTGCGCCG
>PMXT01000067.1 GCA_003170995.1 Actinomycetota bacterium
GCGCTCGATCCAGTGCCTTTCGGGGTTCGGCTCGGTGGTCATGGACGCCTCTAGTCCAGCTAACTGAGACGCGTCAGTCGCCATCTGGCCCACGAGCATAACCCTCCTTGTTCAGCTGGCGAGAGCGGGCGATCGCGAGCGCGCCGGGCGGAACGTCGTCGGTGATCACCGATCCTGCCGCTATTACCGAATCATCTCCTATCTCAACCGGAGGCACGAACGAGTTGTGCACGCCGGTACGGACGTTGCGCCCGATCTTCGTCTTCTGCTTTCCGGGCCCTAGCTCGGGACGGTAGTTGGCTGTAATCGCCCCGGCTGCGACGTTCGTTCCGGCGCCGACCTCGCTGTCGCCGATATAGGAGAGATGCGGCACCTTCGCTCCCTCTCCAACCTGAGAGTTCTTGATCTCGACGAAAGTACCGGCCTTGGCGCCCGTTCCGAGAACCGTCCCCGGCCGTAGGTAGCAGAACGGACCCACTGTGACGTTCTCGCCGATCTCGGCGTCGGCGGCGACGACGTGGGGCCCGATTTCGGCGCCGCTGCGCACCCGCGTTTGGCCTTTGAGCACGCAGAAGGGGTGGACGGTGGAGTCCGGCTCGAGCTCCACGCAAGGCTCGATCCAGGTCGAAACGGGATCGACGATGCTGACACCGGCGAGCATGTGCGCCTTGTTTATGCGATCGCGCAAGATGGCCGCAGCGGCCGCCATCTCCGTTCTCGTGTTGACGCCCTCGGCCTCGACCGGATCGTCTGCGATGCACGCACTGACGGGCTCGTTCTGGGAGACGAGGAAGCGAATCGCGTCGGTGAGGTAGAGCTCGCCCTGAGCGTTGGCCGGCTCGAGCTGCTCCAGTGCCGGCCAGAGCTTCTCGGCCCGGAAGACGTAGATGGAGGAGTTGACCTCGCGCACAGCAAGCTCTTCGGGCGAGGCATCAACGGCTTCGACGATCGCGCTCACGCGATCCTTCTCATCGCGGAGCACGCGTCCGTAGCTACGAACATCCTCGGGGCAGAAGGAGAGCACGGTAGCCGCGGCCTGCTCGCGACGGTGTGTCTCGACGAGCTCGCTCAGCAGCGCGGAGGTCAGAAGCGGCGTATCGCCCGAGAGCACGAGAATCTCGTCGGCGCGATCCTCGAGCAGAGTACGCGCCGAGCGGACAGCGTCGCCGGTACCGAGCGGGCGCTCCTGGACGGTCACCTCTAGACCGGGGAAGAGCTCCGCCGTCGAGAGCGAGGCGACGATCACGAGCGGCTCGATGTCGAGCTCGTGCGCCGCCGCCAGCACCCAGTCCACTATCCGCCGACCGAGAATCGGATGTAAGTGCTTCGGCAACGCCGATTTCATCCGCGTGCCGAGCCCCGCGGCCATGACGACCGCTCCGAGTCTGTTGGAACCAGTCATCGCGCCCGTCCTCTCCGACCCGCCCGGCTCACGTGCCTATTCTGCCCGGTCCCGCCGAGAGGCGCCTCGGCTCTTGCCCCAATGCCGTTTTCGAAGCCGACGCCAAGCGAGTCCGGACAGGAGTACTGGGGCGCCAGGATTCGAACCTGGGGTCACGGGACCAAAACCCGTTGCCTTACCACTTGGCCACGCCCCAACGCTGCTTCGCTCGAAGAGTACCGCCAGGGCCGCAGCGATACTGCGCCGGCTTCGCTCGAGTGTGGCCGGCGCCTCAGCGCCGATCGACGAGCAGGGTGGCCAGCACGGCGATCGCCAGCACAACGATCGCGACGACAACCAACAGCGCCGTGACCAGCACGAGCACAAAGACGAGCACCCCCAACACCTGCGAAGCGGCGACTATCCAGGCCAACTCTCGCGGCGATCCCGACAGCTCTCGCCGAAGAAGCAGGTAGAGCGCCAGCAAGCAGCCGGCGATCACGATCGCGAGCCAGAAGCTGAGCACGCCGAAGGCGACGAGAAGCGCCTCGACGATCACGACGACGAGGGTCAACTTGAAGCGATTCGAGTGCAAGAAACGCTCGCTTTGCGAGCTCCCATGCTCGATCGCAGACTGCTCTCCGGACAGCATGCCGCAACGCTACCAGGCTGGCTCGGTGAGCCGAACATCACCGATCGTTGCCATCGCCTCAGCCGCCTTCTCGGCCCTCTCCCGTTGCTCGAAAAGAGCATAAACGGCCGGGCCGGCGCCGCTCACATCGGCGCGAAAGGCACCGAGCTCGAGCAGTCGTGCGCTGAGAGGCGAGCCGGCCAAATCGTTCGCCGGAAGAAGAGCTAGATCGGTAGGCCGTCGCACCGATTCGAGGACGCCGAGCAGCGCTGCTCGGCGCTCGGCGAAGCCCTGCTCGCCGCGCCGTTCGTCGAAGGCACGGTAGACCTCGCCGGTCGAGGCCTTGGCGACTCCGTCCGGCAGAACCAAGAGCACCGCGTAGTCCTGCGGAAGCGCGAGTGGGCGAAGCTCGCCGCCATCCTCTGTGCCGAGTTGAGGGCCGTCCAGGAGGAAGAAGGGGATGTCGGCGCCGAGCGGGCGCACCAGCTCGATCAGCTCGCCCGGCGACAGTGGGCTCCCAAGCGTTGCGTTGACGAGACGGAGTGCGGTCGCGGCATCGCTCGAGCCGCCACCGAGGCCGGCCGCGACGGGCACCTCCTTCTCGATCGATATTCGCCAGCGGGGCTCCACGCGGGCTCGCTCGGCCAGCGCCTCGAGGACGAAGCGAACGAGCGTGTCTGGCACGAAGCCAACGATCTCGATCTCCGGTGCCGGATCTAGCTCGATCCGGTCGGCAAGCGCGATGCGCTGGAAAACGGTTGCAAGTTCGTGCTTCCCGTTTTCCCGTACCGGGCCGACGATTAGTGCCAGATTGAGCTTGGCCGAAGCGAGAGCGACCGTCACGACAGCGCCTCCGCAAGGGCAACGAACTCGGCCGGTGTCAGCGCTTCGGCGCGGCTGCGCGGATCGCGCCCGACCCGCACGAGCGTGGTTTCGGCCTCTCCCCTCGAGACGAGGCCGGTGATAGCGAGCGAGTTGGCGAGTGTCTTGCGACGATGCGCGAAGGCCGCGACGACTAGACGCTTGATGCGGCCGAAGTCCTCGGGCAGGGGTTTGCGCGAGAAGGCAACTAGCGCCGACTCGACGCGCGGCCGCGGCCGGAAGGCCTCGCGCGAGACGGGATGGAAGCCCCTTCGCTCGGTCACTAGCTGGACGAGCACCGAGACCGCGCCGTAGACCTTGCTGCCTGGCGAGGCAAACAACCTGTCCGCCGCCTCGCGCTGCACCATCACGCACCACAGCTCGATCTGCGGTAGACCGTCCAGCGACTCGACGATGAGTGGCGTGGCGATGTTGTAGGGCAGGTTTGCCACCAGCTTTGTCGCCGACGGGGCGAGCGTCGCCAGATCGAGCGCGAGCGCGTCTCCAAAGTGGAGCGAGACGTTCTCGTGCCCGACGAGCCGCTCGCGCAGCTGAGGCTCGAGCTCGCGGTCGATCTCGACGGCGTCGACGTGCGCCACGCGCTCTGCCAGATAGGCGGTGAGAACGCCGAGTCCGGGTCCGATCTCGAGCACATTGTCGGAGGAGTCGAGCCCAGCCAGTCGATCGATCACGCCAAGCAGGTTCTCGTCGACGAGAAAGTGCTGGCCGAGCTTCTTCTTGGCGGTGAAGCGAGGCCCGGTCATGGCAAGCAGAAGGCCGCGCGAGTGTTGGCAGCCGTTCGCTCGGCCAGTTCAGTGACCGGCTCGCCGCGCGATTCGGCCAGCGCCGAGAGCGTGTGAACGATGAACGCGGGCTCGTTCGGGCGGCCGCGCTTGGGCTGAGGCGCGAGGTAGGGACAGTCACTCTCGACGAGCAGCCGCTCGGCCGGAACGAGTCGAGCCGCGCTACGCAAGTCGTCCGACTTCGGGTAGGTGACGTTGCCGGCAAACGAGATGTAGCAGTCACGCCCGAGCGCCCAGGACAGAAGCGCCGGCGAGGAGAAGCAGTGCAGGACGATCGTCCCCGAGAAATCTTCAAGCAGCGTGGGCGTGTCGTCGTCGGCCTCACGGGTGTGTATCACGACCGGCTTTCCGATGCGCGCAGCGAGCTCGAGCTGCGAGGCGAAGAGCTCCAGCTGGGCAGAGCGTGGGGCGCGGTCGCGGTAGTAATCGAGACCGATCTCACCGAGCGCGACTGCCCGGGGCGAGGCGAGAAGCTGCTCGAGCTCGACGAGGCGCCCGGCATCGGCCTCGTCCGCCTGATGCGGATGCACGCCGAGAATGGCAAAGACCTCCTCGTTACGCTCGGCGATGGCGAGCGTCTCCCGACAGGAATCGATGCCCGTGCCAACGCTGACGATCGTCTCGACTCTCGCGGCTCGCGCCCGCGCGACAAGCTCCTCTGCGGCGGGCTCGCACGCGTCGAGGTGCGCGTGCGCGTCGATCACTCGTGCCCCGGCCGGTAATGCTTCCGAGTTTCTGGGTCACTAGCACCAAGCGATGCAAGGGAACTCGTCTGGGGACGGAGGAGCGCCGGGTGAGTGCGAGATCGTGGTTCGAGACTAGGACGCAGGGCGCATTCGTATCGCTCGGAGATACGGGTGCGCCCGAGGACAACGTCCTCGGCCCGCGAGATCGTGCCCAGCCGGTGTTTCTCTGTTTCCAGACGAGCTCCGAGACGGGGAGCGTTCGTACTGGATAGTACGGACGCGACTGAGGACACGGCAGCGCGCCGCGTGATAGCGGGCCAGAAGCCGAAAGGTATTGCTGGACGGGGCACTAATCGGCTCCGGCTCCCGCCGCTTCTTCCATCCGCTTCAGCTCCTCGGCGACCACGGCGTCGGGATCGAGCTTGCGGAACAGCGGTCTCGGCTCGAGCAGCTTCTGGCCGACCGGAAGCTGACTTGCCCGCCAACGCCCGCGCAGCGACTCGTAGTTCCCGGTCAGGACGAGGTGCGAGTCGCCCTCTTCGTGGTGCTCGACGAACTCGAGCTTCCCGATGATGTCGTCTTCATAGCCGAGCAGCTCGTGCAAAGCCTGCGAGGAGAAGGGCAGAAACGGTGAGAAAAGCAGCTTCAGGTTGTCGACGCAGCGCAGAGCCACATAGAGAATCGTCGCCGCTCGCTCGCGGTTCGACTCGATCAGCTTCCAGGGCGCCTGCTCGCTGACGTATTGATTGGCGAGCCCGGCCAAGCGCATTGCCTCGATCAGACCGGCCTTGAAGCGAGCCGCCTCGATCTCAGCACCCACTGAATCGAGACCGGCCTCGATCGCTGCCAGGATCTGCTCGTCAGCCTCGCTCAGAGTCTCAGGTGCAGGTACCTCGCCGAAGTGACGCTGAACGTTCTTGAGCGTGCGATTGACGAGATTGCCCCAAGTGGCGACGAGCTCATCGTTGTTCCTTCGCACGAACTCCGACCAGGTGAAGTCGGTGTCCTGGCTCTCGGGACCGGCGATGGTGAGAAAGTAACGGAGCGCGTCGGCGTCGTAGCGCTCCAGGAAATCCTTCACGTAGATGACCACGCCGCGGCTGGAGCTGAACTTGCGCCCCTCCATGGTCAGGAACTCGCTTGCGACCACGTCGTAGGGAAGCTCCAACTTCGTCTTCCCTGCACCGACCTCGCCGCCCTCGCCGTAGCCGAGCAGCATGCTCGGCCAGATGACCGTGTGGAAGACGATGTTGTCCTTGCCCATGAAGTAGTAGTGGCGCGAGTCGGGGTTCTGCCACCAATCGCGCCAGGCATCCGGAGTGCCGCGCACTGCCGCCCACTCCACCGTCGAGGAGAGGTAGCCGATCACCGCGTCGAACCAGACGTAGATGCGCTTCCCGGATTCCTCGCCGTCGTAGCCTGAGACCGGGATCGGTACGCCCCAGTCGAGATCACGAGTGATCGCGCGCGGGATCAGCTCGTCGAGCAGATTGAGCGAGAAGCGGCGCACGTTGAGGCGCCAGTGTTCCTGCCGGCTGATCCATTCCCTGAGCGCGTCGGCAAAGGCCGGTAGATCCAGGAAGAGATGGCTCGTCTCCTTGAACACCGGCGTACTGCCGTCGATGCGCGAGCGCGGACCCACGAGGTCGATCGGATCGAGCTGACGACCGCAGTTGTCGCACTGATCGCCGCGCGCCCCGCCGTAACCGCAGTGTGGACAGGTGCCCTCGATGTAGCGGTCCGGCAGCGTGTGCCCGCTGCCGGACGAGAAGGCGCCCATCGCCGTGCGTTCGACGATGTAGCCCTTCTCGTGCAGCGTACGGAAGACGTCACGCACGACTCGGTAGTGGTTCTGAGTAGTCGTGCGGGTGAAGATGTCGTAGGAGAGCCCGAGTCGCTTGAGATCCTCGCGGATGACCTCGTTTGAGCTATCGGCCAGCTCACGACACGAGAGCCCTTCTTTCTCGGCCGCGACCATGACCGGCGTCCCATGCTCGTCGGTTCCGCTCACCATCAACACGTCGTTGCCCTTGAGTCGGTGATAGCGAGCGAAGATGTCGGACGGGACGCCGAACCCGGCGACGTGCCCAATATGGCGCGGGCCGCTGGCATACGGCCAGGCCACTGCAACCAGAATCTTCTTTGCTGTCTCGTTCTCGCCCATTGCCTGCCGTATCTACTCCGGGACTCAACATCATACGAGGCGGCCGACGGAGGCTGTGAGCGCGAACGACGATGAACGCCAATCCGCCACCCGTCCCGAGGGCCAGTAAGAGCAACGCCCCGAGGGCAATCCGGCGCGAATCGGTCGAGCGCGAGTGCGTCGTCGCCTGTGAACGAATGCGGGCCAAGGCCGGCGTGGAAGCATTCGCACGTACGCCGTGGCGACGCTCGAGCTGGGTCGCGCCGGCGTCGGCGTGGACGGCGGCAGCCATACGCGTCTCGATCGAGGCGCTTCGGACTGTACGGGCTGGCGCCGTGGCAATCCCGAGAGAATGCGACTCGACGATACCGAACGCTACGCCGGTGCCAGACAAGCTCGATTCCGTAGCACCCGTGGTGGAACGCTGAGGCGCGTCACTTGCGGGCTGAGAAACCGTGGCACTCGGGCCATCAGCCGCCGTCGAGACCTGAGGCTGCGTGACAGTAGCCGTGTCGTTGGTTGCGTCCGCTTGAGCTGAGGCTGCGTCCTCGGGCGACGTATCCGTGGTGGAAGGCTCGGGCGCGTCACTTGCCGGTTGAGCAGTCGGACCATCAGCCGCCGTCGAGACCTGAGGCTGCGTGACAGTAGCCGTGTCGTTGGTTGCGTCCGCTTGAGCTGAGGCTGCGTCCTCGGGCGACTGCACGGACGCCTCCTCCGTCTGGGAGCTGCTGTCAGCGACGGTGCCGTCTGCCTGCCCGTCGCTAGCGGCGTTCGACCCGTCGTCCGCCGACGACACGGGCGACACGATCTCGGTCGCAGCACCGACCGCGACCCCGATCGCGCTCGCGACGTCAACGCTCGTGTCACCGACCACTGGCGTCTCCGCCACCGACTCGTCCGAGCTCTGCGCCCCGTCACTTGTTACCGGGGAACTCTCGCTTACCGCGGTCGAAGTCTCTCCGTCGCTGACTTGATCGGCAGCAGCCGGCTGCTGCGTACGACCGGGCAAGAGTGTGAGTGGATCGATGTAGCCGTTCGGATCGGAGGCGACCCTGACTCCGAGGTGGACGTTCGCGGGAGTGCCATCATCCGGCGCGGGCGCGATTGTGCCGACCGTCTCTCCCTCGCTCACGACAGTGTTCTTGGCGACTCCGATCGAGCCCAACCCGACGAGGGTGACGGCGTAGCCGTCCGCGGTGCGGATCGTAACCGTGCGCCCGTTACCGGGCACGGTACCGGCAAACGAGACCGTGCCGGCGGCGGGCGCGCGCACGTTCGAGCCGGGATCGGCGGCGATATCGACACCGCGGTGCTGCCCGCCGGCGTAGGGATCGTCGCCGAGAGAGAAGGCGCGGACGACTTGGCCGTCTGCCGGCCAGGTCCAGCTTGCCGCGGGAGCGGCCAGGATCATCGCAACCAATATCGCCGCGAACGTGAGCACGACCGAGCGTCGCATCTTGAGCCCCCCATAATCGTTGTCAGAATAGATAACGCGGGCAGCGTAGCTCGACGCGGTACCGTTGTCAACTCTGGCTACAGAGAGAGCCTGTAGATGCGGTTTCGAGCCGCTCCGGTCAGTTCCGCCACCAGCGCGACGGCGCGGCGGCGCGACAGTCCCATGCCGATCAACTCGGCTACCGCCGCCACGGCGGTCTCCTCCGTCTCGTTCGCGCCGACAGCCCGGGCTGGGCCGATCACGAGCGTGATCTCGCCCTTCGGCTCGAGCTCGAACTTTCGCGCCAACTCGAGCGCGCTCCCTCGCGCGATCTCCTCGAAGCGCTTGCTCAGCTCACGGCAGACGGCAAGCTCACGCTCCGGGTCGAAGCTGGCGAGACTGACCAAAGTTGCGGGCAAACGTTTTGGCGACTCGAAGGCAACGGCGGGATGAGGCCAACGCGAGAGCTCCCGCCAGAGCGCCTCCCTGGCCTTCTTGCTACGAGGCAGGTAGCCCAGGAACTGATAGCGCTCAGCGGCGAGGCCGCTCGCGACCAGAGCCGTCTCGACGGCGCTCGGGCCCGGAAGTACCGTGACCGGGAGACCAGCATCGAGCGCAGCGCGGACGACCCGGGCGCCCGGGTCGTTGATCGCCGGCAGTCCCGCGTCGGAGACGAGAGCAATTCGCTCGCCGGCCTCGAGACGCGGCATGACCTCGGCCACGCGCGCCGCTTCGTTGTGCTCGTGATAGCTGAGCGTGCGTGCCTTGATTCCGTGGCGCTCGAGCAGCTTGCGCGTCTGCCGGGTGTCCTCGCAGAGAACGAGGTCGGCTTGCTCGAGCTCGCGTAGGACTCGCAACGTCACGTCTTCGAGGTTCCCGATCGGCGTGGCACAGACGGCGAGCGGCATCGTTCACTCTCCTGGATTGAGACGGATGAGACTCTCGACGATAGATAGCACCCGGGCCGGAGCAGAGTAACTAGGAACTTGAATCAGAATGACGACCGTTAGGGAGTTCGGCTGGGGACGGAGGGGCGCCGGATCAGTGCGAGATCGTGGTGCGAGGCTAGAACGCAGGGAGTGCCCGTATCGACGGAGATACGGATGCGAGCGAGGACAACGTCCTCGTGATGGGAGATCGTGCCCGTCCGGTGCTTCTCTGTTTCCAGACGAGCTCGAGTGCAGTGCCGTGTTCGTAGCCGGGGCTACGGGCGCGACCAGGGCCTATCCCGTTAGGGATACGCGGTTGAAGTGGTTGAGCCGTGGATGCCAGGGGCCGGGCGGGCCGTGAAGGCGCACTGGTAGTGCGGCAAGCGGTCTGGGCGGGCACTGACCCGCGGAGCGGCCGTTTCGGTCGTGTAGGCCTGGCGGGATAGGCCCCAAGACAACGCAGCGCTCCGCCGAGCGCGGCGGAGCGAAAGCCCCAACAGCTTCAGCTCTTTCTACGGTGTGGCGGCGGTATCTAGCGCTTCGAAGGCGACGAAACCGGCGCCGATCATGCCGGCATCCGACCCGAGCTCCGCCATGACGACCCGGGTCAGATCGGCCAGACCGTCGAGTGATTCCGCAATCATGCGCTCGCGCGCCGGGGCAAGGATGAACTCACCGGCCGCCGCGAAACCGCCGCCAATGATCATCAGCTCGGGGTTGAAGATGTTGACCAAGCTGCCGAGGGCAGAGCCGAGGCAGTCGCCGATCCTGTACAGCAGCCCCAGCGCCCGATCATCGCCCGACGCACCGCGCTCGACCAGCTTGCGGGAGTCCATATCGGGTCCGAGATGCTCACGCGCCGAAAGCGCCGCCGCGTGCCCGGAGGCGTACGCCTCCAGGTGGCCGTGGCCGCTGCAGTTGCCGTAGCAGGGAAGGCCGTCTCGGTGGATGACCATATGCCCAAGCTCGGCACCCGCTCCCACCGAGCCCCGGTATGGCTTGCCGTTGAGAATCAGCCCGCCGCCGACGCCGGTACCGAGGGTGAGCATGACGAGATCGCTCGTACCGCGCCCGGCGCCCGCTTTCCACTCGCCGATCACGGCCACGTTGGCGTCGTTGTCGATGCCCACCGGAAGCTCGAAGCGCTTACTCATGCGCTGGCGGAAGTGCAGTCCCTGCAGCGGTAGGTTGACCGAGCTCAGCACCACGCCCGAGCGCTGGTCGATGCTCGCGGGAATGCCGATACCGATCGCCGCGATCTCCACGCTGAGCAGCTCCGTTACGACCTGATCGACCCCGGCGAGCAGCGCGTCGGCCGACGTGGTCGGGCTGGCGATTTGTACTTTCTCGAGCACGTTACCGTCCGCATCGATGATGCCGGCCAGGATCTTTGTCCCGCCCACGTCGACTCCTATGACCTTCGATGCAGTCATTTCAGACGGCTACGATAACTGGTAGATGGCCCACGGCGACGAGCCCTACCGTATCTACCGTGGCGGCCGGTCAAGGGGCAACGTACCGCTGAAACGCAAAAAGGCCTCCTCTGGCGGCAGAAAAGCGGGTGCCCGAGGTAGCGCCGGAACACGCTCGCGACGATTTCGTTTTCCACGTCTCGGGCTCCGCCACGGTGGCTGGAAACGGCGAGTCTTGATCGCTTTCGTCCTCCTCTTCGTGCTCTTCTTCGTCTGGGCGATAGCCGGCTACCTGTCTCTGCGCAGTGGGGCGCAAAAGGCCAACGAGCGGCTCGGCGCCAAGGGCGAGCAGGCACTCAGCTCGACGCACGGGCTGATGCTCTCGAATGTGTCGAACATCCTCGTGCTCGGAACTGATCACGCCAACACGGCGGAGCGCCAGGGCATCGACCACTCCGACTCGATCATGGTGGTGCACACCGATCCCTCCCGGCACCGGATCGTCTACCTCTCGATTCCGCGTGACCTACGCGTGATCGTGCCCGGGCACGGCTACGACCGCGTCAACGTCGCATACCAAATCGGCGGCGCCGCACTCGCGATCAAGACAATCTCGAGCTATACGGGACTTCCCATGAACCACGTCATCGTCGTCGACTTCGGCGAGTTCCGGCAGCTCATCGACGCTCTCGGCGGCGTCGACATCAATGTGCCGAAGCCCATCTTCTCCGATGCCTTCGCCTGCCCGTTCTCGGCCTCACGCTGTGCTACCTGGCAGGGCTACCGCTTTGCCAAGGGCATACAGCACATGAACGGTCGCCGGGCGCTCACCTACTCGCGCATCCGCGTGAACAGGCTCGATCCGAGCGAGACGGACGTCACCCGCGGCGCCCGCCAGCAGCAGGTCGTTCAGGCCCTGCTGTCCAAGATCACGAGCCCGACGACGATGATCAAGCTTCCCTGGCTGGGTGAAGATCTACTCCGCCCGATGGCGACCGACCTCAGCGCGGGCCAACTGATGCAGCTCGGCTGGATCAAGCTGCGTGCCTCGAGCACGCTCCATTGCCGGCTCGGAGGCGATTCGCAATATATCGGCGGCGCCTGGGAGATCATCCCGACCGAAGACAACTTCTCCGTCATCCGCATGGTCGAGGGGACCGAGCCTGTCCGCGCTCCCGACCTCAGTAGCTCGTTGTACGCGCCCGGTTGCAGCAAGGGAGCGATGCTGCCGTGAAGAGGCCGTTAAGAGCCTCTCCCGCTAGGTCTGCACGCCCGACGCGGCCGATCCGCGGTGCCAGAGACCGAAGAGCTGCTCTCCGCACTACCAGTGCGCCTTCACAACCCTGCGGCCTCTGGAACTCGTCTCAAAACGACTGGCATCCACGGCTTGGCCCCCTCTGTCGCACATCTCCACCGGAAGAGCCTCTGAGTTGAGCATCCTCGCCTGGATCCTGTTCGGGCTCCTCGCCGGCGCCGCCGCCAAGCTCGCCACGCCCGGAAAGCACCCCCAGGGCTGCATCGTCACGATCGCGGTCGGCATTGCGGGCGCCGTTCTCGGGGGATTCGCCGGAAACGTCCTTTTCGGGGAGAGAGTCGGCTGGAGCTTCTCGCTGCGGCCATTCCTGGTCGCGGTCGTGGGTGCGATCGTCGTGCTGCTGATATTGCAGGCTCTCGAAGGACGTCACCGGCAAAGGTACTGAGGGTCGGGCGTTAGGAGTCGCTCGAGGCCTTGCCGGCCTCGTTCTTACTCTCGCTCTTGCCGCTCTCGCCGCCGGAGTCCGAGCTCGTCTCCTTGGTCTGTCGGCGCGAGCCTCGTCCGTAGTCGGTCGCGTAGAAACCTGAGCCCTTGAAGTGAATGGCGGCCGGATGAAGCACGCGCTCGACCGGGCCCACCCCGCAGACTTCGCAGACCTCCGGCTGGGAGTCGTCCATACGCTGGAGGACCTCGAAGACGTGGCCTTTAGGGCAGCGGTACTCGTAGATCGGCATCTCGACGAAGAGTCTATTCCAGTAGAGCTGTGCGACCGAGGGGGTTGAGCCGCCTCGGGCGTGCGGGCCTAGCGAAATAGGCTCTACGGCTACACCGCTCGGCGTCTTCGCTCGGTCGCCTCATGGTGACACGGTGCGTCCTCGAATGCTGCGAGCCCGCCGGGAAGACTTTTTCGTTGCCGGCGGCGCCCGCGCGCGGCCACTGCGGCCGATGCACCGACAAGACCTCCGAGTACGAAGGAGCCCGCGTTGCGGAAGAAACCGCGCACACCACTTTTTCCGTTGCTCACCAGGGCGCCTTCCTTTTCGGCCGCTCTGCTCTTCGCTCGACTTTCGCGAAGCTACCGCCCATCACGCTAGCGACTCGTGGGCGACGCGTGAAGGATGGACTCGATCGCCCGCATTCCCCTTTCGCCGAGATCGATGCTCGCCTCGTTCACGTACAGCCCGATATGGGCGCGACAAACCTCGGCGGAAAGCTCCTGAGCGTTTGCGCGAACGTACTCGTCGCTCGCCTCGGGATGGGCAAAGGCGTACTCGACCGACAAGTGAATTGCCCGCTCGACCGCGGAGCGCGTCTTGGCATCGAGATCGGAGCGAGCGCATATTCCCGCCAGCGGCACCGGTAGCCCGGTCTGCTCTTCCCAGAGCTCGCCCAGGTCGCAGACGCGCACGAGACCGTGCTCGGCGTAGGTGAAGCGGCTCTCGTGGATGATCAGGCCGGCCCTCACTTCTCCTTTCTCGACCGCGCCCAGGATGTGGTCGTAACGGAGCTCGAGAACCTCGCCCAGCGCAGGCGCGAAGCGGCGCAGGAGCAGAAAAGCGGTCGTCTGCAAGCCCGGCACGGCGATCGGGCCGGCGGCCGCCTCCTCCAGGCCGATCCGCTCGCGCGCAACCACCAGCGGCCCGCAACCGAAGCCCAGCGCGGCGCCACTCCGCAACAGGCGGTAGCGATCGCCAAACCCTGCGAATGCTCCGAAGCTGAGCTTGGTCAGCTCCAGCTCGCCGACTTGCGCGCGCCGGTTCAGCTCCTCGATATCCAGCAGCACCGGCTCGACCTCGAACGGCGCCTCGACCAGCCCGTGCACGAGTGCGTGGAAGGCGAAGGTGTCGTTAGGACAGGGAGAGAAGCCGAAACGAAGCTTGTCCATCGACTCGACGGTAGCGTAAAGACGGCACTCTCGAACTCGGACGAAAGCGAAGCCTCCATCGGCTGACTGGAATCGGCACCGAAGTGCTGAATCGGCACGAAGCTGCGACGTTTCGGTGCATGTTTCCTCGATACCGTTTTCCGCCCCGTGGGAGGGTGGGGGGAGGAGGGTGGATTAGCGA
>PMXT01000038.1 GCA_003170995.1 Actinomycetota bacterium
CTCGAATCAAAAAGAAGCACTCTGCCGCCTGGCCGCGCTCGGCGGTGCGCTGCGCCTACCTCGGTCGCGCCCGTTTACCGCTGCGATGCGTTTTTCGGCTCGGATTGGGCACATTCTCGTCACGCACTCCGGGCCTAATCTCCCTGCGTGGAGGAGGCACTTACCGTCATCGCCAGGCTCGATCGCATCGAGGCAATGGAGCTAGCGCAGGAGCCGGCCTCGCTCCTTCTGAACGAGCTCGAGCTTCTGGTGCTCGAGACGAAGCGCTGGCTGGAGCGCGAGGGGCCGGCTGCGGCTACTGCTCGGGTCGCTGTCGAACGCTGTCTGTTCGCACTTGAACTCGAATCAGAATGAAGACCAGCCGACTGGGTGTGATGGGCGTCAACTTCGACATCGCCGAGACAGATTGCTTCGTCTTTCCGGGTGGCATGGGGCCGCACACGCTGAAGGCCGGCCCCAAAGGCCTCGACGTGCTCGCCTTCTCGGAGAACATCGGCGATGCCGCCACCTTCCTGCCGCGCTCGAAGGTCTCTTGGCTGGGCGTGAGCTGGGTCGAGACAGGAACCGTGGATTTCCCATCACAGCTCGAGGCTGCTCAGGGCCCGCCAGAGGTGAAGGAGTCGGGCTCGCTGCGCCCGAGCAATCTGGTTCGGCTCGAGGACGTCAACGCCGTCGGCAGCTCAAAGGAGACCGTCGGCCGGATTCGCCGCGATCTGGGACGGGCGATGGGCTCGCGCAGTTCCGGTCTCCAGCAGGTAGCGGTCTCCCCGGGAAAGATCTCCTGCCCGCCTCATTGCCACTCCGCCGAGGAGGAGCTGTTCGTCGTCCTGGAGGGGGAAGGAGCGCTTCTTCTCGGCGACGACGAGTACGCGGTGAGGCAAGGTCACGTGATCGCCCGTCCGCCGGGAACCGGAATTGCGCACGCGTTCAGGGCGGCCGAGAGTGGCTTGACGCTACTCGCCTACGGGACGCGCCGCTCGACCGACCTGTGTTACTACCCGCGCTCGCACAAGATCTCTTTCCGCGGTCTCGGTGTGATCGGACGAATCACGCCCGTCGAGTACTGGGGCGGCGAGGAGTAGAAAAGCGAAGCGAGCCTGCCCCGGTGGGCCTCGCCAAGACTCCGAGAAGTGCCTGTCGAGAGCCTCGTTTGGTGCGCTCGGTCAGGTTCTTGCGCCTGGCACCGTGGGCACCGTGTCGAGGGCAATTCGGCTCGCTCTCGTGATTGCCGCCCGGGCGCAGTCGAGAGTGCCTGGAAAGCCTCGTATCTCCCGTACCATGTGATCTGTACCGCGTCGGTAGTGGCACGGGACTCGGGCTCAGTCGCGAGCGAAGGGAAGGACTCCGTTTGAACAAGCCGAAGATGGAGCGCCGATGGGAGTCGCAGGCTTACTGTCGCGTCCGCTCGCACGGGCGCCTGAAGAAGGAGTGTCGATGGGGCGCGTGATCGCGTTCGCCAACCAGAAGGGAGGCGTCGCCAAAACGACGTCAACCCTCAACCTCGCGGTCGCGTTCGCAGAATGCGGCCTCGACGTTCTGGTGGTCGACCTCGATCCGCAAGGAAACCTGACGATGAGTCAGGGGCTTAACCCCGACACGATCGAGCGCTCGATGTTCGATGTGCTCGTTCACCGCCTGCCGATCACCGAGATCATCCAGCGCCGCGAGATCGATGTGGCGGTCAGCTCGATCGACCTGGCCGGCGCCGAGCTGGCACTCTCGAGCATGATCGGGCGCGAGCGAGCGCTGGAGAAGGCGCTCCTGTCGGTGCGGGATAGCTACGACTACATCTTGATCGACACGCCGCCGTCGCTCGGCCTGCTGACGATCAACGCCTTTGTCGCCTCCGACGGCGTGATCGTGCCGGTGCAGTGCGAGTACCTCTCGTTACGCGGGCTCGTCCAGCTCGAGAACACGCTCTCGATGGTGCGCGAGAATCTCAACCCACGCGTCGAGATTCAGGGGATCCTGCCGACCATGTACGACCAACGGACTCTGCACTCGCGTGAGGCGATCGACATACTCCAGGAGAATTTCGGCGACCTCGTCTTCGACACGAAGATTCGCAAGACGATTCGCTACGCCGAGGCGCCCGTGAAGGGTGCCTCCGTGCTCAAGTACGATCCAAAAGGGGAGGCCGCCGGTTACTACCGCGATCTCGCCAAGGAGGTGCTCAATGGCGCGAAAACGCGCAAGCATGCGTGACGGCCCGCTGGCGGAACTCTTCCGCGCAACCGAAGCCGCACAGCGTCAGGTCGAGCGCGACGCGTCCGCCCACGAACCGGAGGAACATCCCGCGCCCCCGGCTCACCAGGCCGAACCACCCGAGGAGACCGTTGAGCACACGCCGATCTTCGATGAGCCCCCGGCTCGAGTAGAGCCCTCCGTACCCGCGGTCGAGGAGGGGCAGGCTGTCTCTACTCCGCCTCCGCCTCCGGCGCCGGCCTCTGCGCCATCTCCACCAAGCGTTCCCATGCCCGAATCGAAGCAGGTGAAGCCGTACGAGTCGCCGCCTCGCCCTCGCTACATCGAGCCGATTCCCGAGCCACCCGCTCGCTTGCACCAGGTTGACGTCAACGCGAGTGCCTATTTGGCCGTTATTCGCGTGGCAGGCGTCGGCGGTGCCGGCCTCAACGCCATCCATCGCATGATGGACGCTGGTATCTCGCAGGTCGATTTCGTCGCCATAAACACCGATATCCAGCAGCTTCAGATGAGCGACGCGCCGATCAAGATCCACATCGGGCGCGAGCTGACTCAGGGGCTTGGCTCCGGCTCCGATCCGGAGGTCGGCAAGCTGGCGGCGGATGAGGCTTACGACCAGATCAAGCACGCGCTGCGCGGCTCGGACATGATCTTCGTGACGGCCGGGGAAGGCGGCGGAACCGGCTCCGGCGCGGCGCCCGTGGTGGCTCGAATAGCGCGTGAGCTGGGTGCGCTCACGGTTGGGATCGTGACGCTGCCCTTCCACTTCGAGGGCACCAAGCGCAAGTCCCAGGCCGACCTAGGAGTTGAGGAGCTTCGCCGCAACTGCGACACGGTTATCGTCGTTCCCAACGATCGTCTACTCGAGGTGCTCGACCGCTCGACTTCGATGCTCGAGGCCTTCCGTATCGCCGACGACGTGCTGCGCCAGGGCGTGCAGGGCATCTGCGATCTGATCACGATGCCCGGCCTCATCAACCTCGACTTCGCCGACGTGCGCACGATCATGAAGGACGCCGGCTCGGCGCTCATGGGCATCGGCTTCGCTACCGGCGAGAACCGGGCCAAGGAGGCGGCCGACCGGGCGCTGCGCTCGCCACTGATCGACACCGAGCTGGTCGGCGCGCGGGGCATCCTGCTCTCGATCGCCGGCGGCGAGGACCTGTCGCTGATGGAGGTGAACGAGGCCGCGGAGATCATTCGTCAGGCCGCGACCGAGGACACGAACATCATCTTCGGCGCCACCATCGACGAGAGCCTGACCGGTCAGATGTGGGTGACGGTGATAGCGACCGGGCTTCGTGGGGCGGGTGGTACGGAGAAGGGCTGGCGCGCCAGCTTCGAGCCGGCCCCTCGCGGGGAAGTCGATCCCCTAGAGCCGCCCAGCTTCCTCAGGGACTGATCGGTTAACGCTCGTCGCTCTGGCGCTGGTAAGGGGTTTTCTATTAGTGCTGACCGCATGATCGTCAAATCAGGCGATAATCTTCTCGCTCGAGAAGCGGTCAACAAGGAGTCGTCATGCAGAAGCCAATCGCCCTGATTCGTACCATCACGCAGGTACTTCCTCTGTTTCGTAAGCTCGTTGTCGCGATCGGCATTGGCCTGACGCTGGCATCACTCCGGCTCGACATCTTCAGTACGGTGGCGGGATTCGGCATCAGCTACTGGTCGAGCTGGACCACGCGCCTCCTCTTTATCGCGCTGATCGCTGTTAGCGTTGTTCTCCTATTCATCAGCGTCTTCCGCGACGAAGGCGATCGCCTCCTCGCCTCGGTCTGTGGAATCGGAGCGATTCTGCTCGGCTTCTTTCTGTTCATTCCCGTCGCGGTCGGCTTCGGCCATCTCGGCGACCTTACGGCCGGCCCGAAGCTCGGAGTCCTGGGGAGCGCTCTGATCGTGCTTGGCGCGCTTCCGTTGCGAGCTCTCGGCTCGTGGCGGCGCTCGCGCGCACGTATCGGTCTGCCGCTCTACGTGACATGGCTACTCGCGGCGATGGCGCCTATTCTCGTCATCGTCTCGCTTGGGCGGGACACTGCCTCCAAGCCGATCTCGGGGACGAACAGCTTCGTTGCCACTGGCCCGGCTCCGCGCTACTGGGATTCCGTCGGCCAATCGGGGGGTCACGCACTCGGGATCTTCATGCTGGTACTTGCAGTCGTCGCCATTTTCATGGCTCTGGGCAACGCCATCCTGAAGGCTCCTGTTCTCGGCAGGTGGGCGCTCGGGGCTTCGCTCCTGCTGGTCGGTTTGGCGGTCTACTACCCGGCCAACCTTGGCTTCCGGTCGCTTCGCTCGCTTTTGGCCGGTGGCGGGCTCGCGCTCGAAGGCAGCGTGCTAGCGGTCGTCTTGGCGCTGATAGCAATCGCGGCGGAGCGCGGTACCGTCGACCTGCGCACACTGGCGATTCCCAGGCTCGCTGCGCTGAGCGGCGTCGGCCTGGCGCTGGCAGGGACCTGGGCCAACGTCTCAGGAGCGCAGGGATCATCGTTCTGGGCCGCCGACGGAACGCTGGCTGGGTTCCTGTTCATGCTCGTCGTTCTCGGCGGCTTGCTCCTGGCGGCCAGCTTCGTCTTCCGGCACCGCTGGCTACTGCCTTCCGTGAGCATTCTCGGCTGGTTGCTCGTTGGCTATTTCGGCTTCTACTTCGCTGCCGCTGTGCCCAACGACCTCAAAACGCTCGGACCGGCCGTGTGGCTGGGAATGTGCGGCGGGGCCCTAATGGGTCTGAGCACCGTCTCGTTGCCCAGCATGGCGGCTTGGAAGCGGCGCTCGCCGAGCATGACGCTCAGGCGCTTCATTCTCTGGCTGGCGGCCGGAATCGGAACCGGGATAGTGCTGAGCTCTCTTTGGCTCGCGACGCAAGTGCTTTCCTCCGGGGCGAGCGGCTCTCACAGCTACTGGAACACCGCCGGTGATCACTCGCTGGGCATTGTGATGCTCGTGTTCGCGGTGTCTACGCTCGCCGCTCTCGTCGGTGTGCTGATCACCCGTCTATCGGTTCTGAGCACCTGGGCGCAGGCCGCGTCGCTCGCGCTGCTAGGGATCTCGCTCTTCATTCCGGTGCAGGACGCGTTCAACCACCTCGGCGTGCTTCGCAGCGGAGCCTGGCTCGCCCTCGTCGGCTCGCTTCTCGCCAGCGCGGGCGTTGTGGCGATGACGTTGCCAGAGCAGCGGCTCGGCCAAGCCGGGCCGGAAGAGGCCGAGAAGGCAGCCTCGCCGCGAGCTCGCACGCCGCTCAAGGGTAAGAAGCCGAGGGTTCCCGAGACGCGCCGGACCAAGTAGTCGGCGCTCGACCTCGAGCCAGTCCTCCCTGCCCGAGAGCTCGAAGGCGTTCAGTAAGTCCGAGTGACGGCTCTCAATCCGGTCACTTTCTCGATCGAGCGCGGCGAGTGCGTCGCCATCCTGGGCCAGAACGGCTCGGGTAAGTCGACGCTGGTGCGCCTTCTCTCGACGCTTCTGCTCGAGGATGGTGGTGCCGCGCGCATCTTCGGCCACGATGTCTTCCGCGAGCCGCGCCGAGTGCAGCGGCTGATCAACCGTGTCTCGGTCGAGGCCTCCTTCTTCAAGCGCCTCTCGGCGATCGAGAACCTGAGCTACGCAGCCCGTTTCTACGTCCTGCGCCGGCGCGAGACGCGCACGCAGATCCCGCTTATTCTCGAGCGCGTCGGCTTCCCGCTTGAGCGCGCCAGCGAACCGATGGAGAATCTCTCGCGCGGCATGCAGCAGAAGGTGGCGCTGGCGCGGGCGCTTCTCACCTCACCGATCCTGCTCTTGCTCGACGAGCCGACGACGGGCCTCGATCCGCGCTCCAAGCTCGAGGTGCAGGAGTTAATCCGCGAGGTGCGCCGGGTTCACGAGGCGACCGTGCTCCTCTGCACTCACGACCTGGCCGAGGCCGAGGAGCTGGCCGAGCGTGTGGGCATCCTGCACCGGGGCGAGCTGCTCTGCCTGGCGCCGGCCGCGGAGCTCAAGCGCCGCTACCGGACAGAGACACTCGAGCAGGCCTTCTTCGCCGCCACCGGCACGATCATCGACGAGGGAGAGGAGGCGAGCGAGTGATGCGCGGAGCTGCGATGACGCTGCGCTCGGAGCTGATGGGCCTCTCGGGGATCGTCGAGCGCAACACCTACATCATCAGGCGCTACATCTGGTGGGAGCTGGCCTGGTTCGTCTGGACGCTAGCCAACACGCTCACGATCGCCTTCATCGCCAAGGGCTT
>PMXT01000010.1 GCA_003170995.1 Actinomycetota bacterium
CTCGGCGGCGCGATACTGCGTTCCCTGCGTCCTTGTCTCGCATCCACCGATCACACCCAGTCGACGGGTCTTCATTCTGATTCGAGCTCTAGATCCTGCACCGTCCTGGGATCGTTACGGCTGACAGCCCTACTGGGGTGAGCAAGCCCGGCTGGACGAGTGTTCAGGAATGTCGCTCGGCCAAAGCTGCTAGCCCGCCGACCTTCTGTTGCGGGTGGGTTGAGTCCTGCCCCCCCGTTGCGGCCAGAAAGGAGAGGTCACTTTCACTCGCTTAGTGACTCAGCCCACTAGAGCTTCCGGCAGGAAACCCAGACAAGGGGAGCAGGTGCTTTGAGAAGTCGGTGTAGGCGAAGGCGCCGTAGAGCCCGGCTCTCACCAGCGGCATCGAGCCGGTCCAGGCGGGGATGAAGAGTTGGCTTTGCACCGGCCGGCCGTCGATCAGTCCGCCGAAGCTCACCTGGAAGCCCGATCCGAGGCAGCCAATGCAGTTAAGGGGCTTGGGGTCGGTGACGATCGTCGGATTCTTCTCAACCGCCGCGCACGACTTGGCGGGCGAGGGAAAGTCGCCGCGTGGGGGCCGGCAGGAGAGGTGGAAGGCGGCGCGCCCCTTCTGCATATCCGTCACCACCATCGTCAGCTGCGTCTTGCCATTCGCGTGGTGTCCATTGCCTCCGCACGCGGAAAGCGCGACGGTCACGACTGTGATCAGCGCGAATAGGAATAGGGTCTTGCGCATCCCCAAGGAAGGTATACCAGTCTGGGCGAGCGTTCCGGAATGTTCCCAGAGGGCTGTTTCCTCTGGCTAAGCGTGCCGCGACGTGCCGGGCGTTCGCTACGTGCCGAGCGCGGGCGGTCGCGGGGGTGGCGGCGGCAGCAGGAGGTAGCTTTCGACGATCGCGTCTGCGATGTCAATCACCTTGCGTCCGGTGTGTTGTGAGTGTGAGCGGACCATTTCGAAGGCCAGGTCCTTGTCGATCTTGTGGCGTTCCATCAGGATCCCTTTCGCCTGCTCGATCACAGCCCGGCGCGAGAACGCTCCCTGCAGGCTGTCGAACTCGCTGAAGCGCTGCAGGGTGATCTCGATCGCGCCCTGCAGCTCCTCAGAGTCGGTGTCGACGATGTAGGCGAAGACGCCGCGCTTGGCCGCCTCGCGGACGTAGGCGGGATCCTTCTCCGAAAGGAGGGCGATGACCGGGCAGGCCGCCTCGTGGACGATCTCGCCGATCAACTCGAGCGCGTGCTCAGAAGAGGGCCCGAGCGCGACCAGGGCGATGTCGGGACGCTCCTTCGCCGTCGCCGCGCCGGCTTTCCTGATCTCGATCTCGCTGGCGATCACCTCGTGACCGAGGCCGGCGACGAGGTGGGCGAGCAGCTCGAGCCGGTCCTGACGTTCGTCCGCAATCAGAACGCGCAGGTGTGCAATCTCGTGCTCGGTTATCGGTTGGCCCTTCTCGACGGTCCACGCAGACAATAGCTCGTGGAGGCGGCGGGAGTTCGAACTCGCGACCTCGGGCGTGCAGGCCCAAGGAGTTCGAGCGCCGCATGGGCGAGTGTGCAGGAATGTCGCTCGACGGCGAAACGCTCAGTCGTTGCGCCTGGCCGCGCGGGTACGGGGTTACTCGCTAGGCGTTTCGCTTCTCAACTTCGAGCAGTCGTAAGCGAAATTCGAGGTGGGAAAGCCTGTCGTCGACCAGTAGCTTGAAGGCGGGCTCTAGGTCGCCGTCGCCTACTGCGGCAAGGGCTTCAGATCGCTCCCGCTCAGCGAGGTCGTAGGCTGGACTGTCCAGTGCGAGGCTCTGGCGGCGGCGCAGCTCGCGAAGCGTTTCGACTACCTCTTGCGGCGAGTGTCCGATCGGAGACAACGCCAAAGCTAACGAGCGCACCGGTTTTCCGTCGGCGAGCCGCAATTGGTCCTAACCGGACAGCTTCACAACCTCCCAGAGCCGTTGAGGAAACTACTGTACTCGGCCTAGAAAACGTCCGTGCTGATCCGGCAACGAATTGAGCGGAGCACCTCCTACAGCAGCTTTCCAACCCTGTTCCGGAGATGCGAAACCTAGATCAGCACAGGCTTGATGATGATTCGAGAGCCTGATCGACTCCGTCTGATTATAGCATCCGTGCTATGGAACGCCTAGAGATCGCGCGGCGCTAATCAGCGGGGCGCGACCCCGCGTAGCTCGGTCGAAGGACCTGGGCGGTCCCATGACCCTCACAGAGTACTGCCACTGGGCGAAAAGCCCCGTGGTGAAGTCCCGCCCGCGCAGAAGGCCTCTCTCGCAGGGGCCCTTCGTTCAACCGAAGGGCGTCGTCGACCCCGCCCCTCGGTCTCAGCGAACGTGATTTCGGACGCTACGCGCAAAAGAGAAGACGATGAGTAGCAACCAGCCAACCGCCCCTGTCAGGCGCAGGAGTTGAGATGTGGCGCCAGAAAACTGCCGACTGCCGAGTTGGTCGCGCACCTGAGAGAGAAGAACGCCGAGTGGGCTCAGAGCCGCTGCAAAGCGAAACGATGGAGCGAAGTAGGACGCTCCAGCCAGGAGCACAGTGACAGCCACGGCGCTGGCGTAGATTGCGCAGGCAACGACCGCGCGTCGACTAGCGACACCCAAAGCCCAGCCGATAGCGGAGAAGAGAAGCAGCAGGCCAAACACCACGACAAGAGTCCACATCTTTGGTGCCTGAGCTAGACCGAGATCGAACCTGTGTTTTGCCACCTGCTGGACAATCGTGCTGGCGACGCCCCCCGCTGCACCTACCAACGCCAGCGTCCCAGACAGTGCGAAAAGCGCAATGAGCTCTGAACGCCGCACGGCCAGTTGACTGATCCCGCTTGCGTGAAGGCAGGCGCGAGGTCCGGCGGGATCATTCCCCGAGCTGATCGAGGCTGCGAGCGGCACTCCCCAGAAAACCGAGCAAATTCCGGCGCCCGCGATCCCTAATAGACATCCAGCGACAACTCCCGGCACGGTTGGCGCGGCGAGAAGTGCTCGCGGGTAGGCGGCTCCGACACCACCACACATGATCGAAAAAGCGAGCGCGGCTCGCGTTGCCGGGCTACGCAAGTAGACGCGATACATGACTCGGCTGGTTTCTCTTCTCACTTCATCACCTCCGCTTGCGCCACGCTCGGTCCATCAACACGCGCAATGAGATACCGGCTGTTCTTTTTCACGAACGACAGTGCGATCCAAGCGGATCGAACGCAGATGTTTCCGGTCTCAACGCAAGGCCGATACTCGAGAGTTACCTGCACGTGCAGTGGGTCGGGCATGAGAGACGAACTCTGAGCGGTGATTGAATTGGCTTCGCCCAGCGACTTGAGTCGTCCGGCGCTCAGTACCGACGTCTCATCGCCTCTTGCGAAAAACTTGTCGCGACCGCTCCTTTTCTCTCGGAGGTCATTCAGCCATATCGTCGCAACTTGATTGGACGCCCAACCTTGCGATTGTGCCTGCCGCCAGGCAGGACGCCATTGCCAGGGAACCGCCGCTGACAACGCCGGCGGCAGCACTCCCCCGAGGAGCCCGGCGCAGACGAGTCCAAGCGCAATCGGCAGGCTAGCGCTGGTCCGCCGGTGTCGGTAGCGACTCCGCTTTGCCGAGCGCAAGAGAGCGATCCCGATGAACGCGAACAGCCACGCGCTAACTAGACCCGCCGCAACCCAGTGATCAAGCCTCTGGTTGTATGCGGATGAGTCGCCAAAAAGACCGGCATTTTCGCTTAATACAGCACGAATCTCGCCGAACGGCACGAACTTAAGGACGACCAGAGCGGCGCGGGCGCGACTGAAGATGGATCCAAGGAACGGCAGATACAGCACTACGCAGCTTCCCGCGACGAGTGTCGTCGCCAGCCTACTCCGTAGAGCTCCAGCCAGACCAGCTCCCATCGTAGCCGCGACTAGGTAAATGCCGAAAACCCTCAGCTCTCCTATGGTCTGCTGCGAGTAGTCGATCGGGAATGGGCTACCGAAGATCACGTGACCATCCCTGAACAACGAGTCGACGGCACCAGCAATAAACTCGACGAGAACTACGGCTGGTCGGGTAAGAAGCGCGAGCAGACAACATGCGAATACCCGCGCTACTAAAAGCGTCTCCGCGCGCACACCGAACGCAAACATCTCATCGTCGAGCTTCGCTGTGATCGCTGCTGCGATCGCCGAACCAATGAAGACGATGCCAAGCCCATACGTCAGCGACCCGTCGACATCGAAGAACCAGGTACCCAAGACGCCTCTCGCAGCGAACGGCGCTCCGAACCAGAGATTGCCCGCGAATATCACGGCGAAACCCAGAATGAGCACAACGCGTAGGTCGCGCAGCTTGAGCATTGCGAGAAGATTGATCTTTGTTAAGTTGATGACGCTCAAGCTACAACACCGTTAATCAACCTCACGATCCGGGCATCAAGCGTTTTCACGAACTCGTCGTCGTGCGATGCGAGAAGCACGCTTCGCCCGCTCTCTCTCCACTCACGGATAATCGTCCCGAGCTGATCGGCCGCTTCCTCGTCGAGCGCGATCGTCGGCTCATCCATGACCAACAACTCCGGCGCGGAGAGCAGCGCCCGCGCGATGGACAGACGTTGCCTCATTCCGCGCGAGAACGTCTTCACTGTCCGTCTCTTGACTCCATCAAGTCCGACGCGGACGAGTACGTCGCTGATGTCGTCGTAGTCAGCGGCTACCAACGCGAGGTTATCGATCGCGTTCATCCAGTCCCAGAACTCAGCGCGATCGGCAACGTAGCCGACGCCACGGGGAGGCGAAAGAGGGTCAACGGCGAAGCCGCGTATCCACGATCCCCCAAAGGACGAACGATCGAGGCCAAGAGCCAGGCGAATAAAGGTTGTCTTACCCGAGCCGTTGGCCCCGACTAGGGCCACAACCTCTCCGATTCCGACTTCGAGGTCGAAGGGGCCGATGGCTCGGTCGCCGATTTCCACTCCGAGCCCTTTCGCAACAAGCATATTTCCGTTCAGTTCGACAGCCACTTGACTCTCCGTTTCAGAAGGACCCACGGCGTACCGCGGGGAGTGCACCCAGCTCCGGTCGCTTGAGGCACGCGCTCTAGGTGTTGACGACTGACGACTGCGGCGCCCCCATCCTCGCCCTCCACTACAAGCGATCCGTCCTTGGCGCAAGCTTCCACTTCTATAGCGTTCACACCGCTGATTTCTCGTGCAGCCGTACTCGGCTCGAGCCAGATTGCCCGCAACCCGGTCGGGTGCCCCGGAACCCCGCCGTACACGAGTAGGCCAGCGGACGTGAAAGCGCAACCCACCGGAGGCCCGTCCTGGCCAACAGGCAGGACCTGCTTGTGTGTCTTTCTCTCACTCATGCTTCCACTAATGACGATGCTCCCAGAGCTGTCCGGAAGGACAGCGGCGTATCTCGTCCCATCACGATTGATACAGACGCTCGGCTGCATGGATTGGTCGAGGGATGATAGATGTAGCGGGATATCGGTTACGATGGGTCGCATCGTTGTTCCTTTGCTTCGGGTCACCGTCAATTCTCCGATCCGTAGCGGATCAACGGTTGGTGAGACCGCCACAGCGGTTCGCCGCAGCGAACTCAAAGCAAGGACAGCATCTCCCTCTTGGTCCACGTCGAGCGGGACGGCTATTGGTGCGCGTTTTGAACCTAGGAGCGGATAGGCGTATAGGACCCCTTTTTGCGATCTACCGAACCATGCAGCCTGGTTCGTGGGGAGGCCGAGTCCCTTCGTGCCAAAAACGCGATTCGGTTTCACTCCGCGCTGCACAGAATGGCGAAAGTACGCCTTAACTCGAACCCCCATCTTCACAACGTCACCGTTCTTCAGCAAGACCAGAGCGGACGTACAAGGTCCGCATCCGAGCACAACCGCTGGGAGCATCACTCGCCTATGCCACACGAGCTTGCCGTTCCGCGCTTCCCCGGTAACTGTGTATCCACGCTCGATGGGAGTAAGGATGAGAGCACCGCTGTCGTCCGCGACGGCGGTAGATGAACCCTCGGTACCCGTCTGGGGCGGGCGAGTACTCGAGGTGAGATGAATATCTTTAGGTGCAGCTCGCGAAGCCGCTGTTGCCACGATAAACACAACTCCAAGTCCGAAAGCTACGAACCCGTAAATGAGGGGCGGNNGGCCAAGCCGTCTTAAACGGCTTGGCCCGCTTCCCTCATTCCTCACCTTGATCACGCTCGATGATCACCACTCAGAGGTTTCGATCTCTAGGCGGGGATCGGGATTGCCGGGAATATCAGGATATGCCCGAATATGGAACACGGTCTGTGCTTTGTACGTATAGCTCGTAGTCCAGAAGGTGCGGTATATCCAGTCATTAGTAGCGCCGGAGTCAGCGGAATCACCAGATTGCATACCGCTGAGATACCCACTCTTGATATAGGCAGGCGTCTCGCTGTTGGTGGCACCATAGCTAAGGCCGCCTGACACATCATAGTAGATTCGATAAGAGGTTATCTTCCACCTCGTAGCGTCAACCGACGAGTAGCTGATATACGCCTTAGCACACCGGTGACCAAGGACTTGTATCCCCTGCCCATTGAAGAACGTCTCGTAAACGCAATCCTGACCAGTCGGCCTCTCGGAGGCGCTTGCCACAACCGGAATAGACAGAGCGAAAGCAGCAAACGTGATCAAAAAGAACAACAGTCGGTAGCGATTCATACAATACCTCCACGTACGGGGATTTACACCAACCCAGTCATTCAGAGGCTCGGTATTCTCGACAGGGAGACACGAGAGGGTCAGTAGACGCGGCACCGGCGTTTCTTCCTAAGTGTGACTCGCTTCGTTTTCCACCAGCTCACTTCCCTCAACCGGATTGGTAATCCAGACGACCCTAACCGATTGGTAAAAAGTTTACAAGTGGTAAGAATGGCCATGTCTTTTTTGGACAAGTCAGCAGACTGCGCGTGAGCTCTGGCTCGCGACGCAAGGAAACGTTGGTCGAAGCAGTGAACTCCGGCCATTTCGGAATCGGCTTCTGGCGTACGGACAGGAGGGCGGCACGGAC
>PMXT01000200.1 GCA_003170995.1 Actinomycetota bacterium
GAGGAGTGGGTGAAGACATGCTCCAGCTGCTCCGCGGGCAGGGCTTCGATCAGCCCGCGGAGAGCTGCTTGACCTTCAGGCGCGTTACTTCTGGTGCGACGTGACGTATTCGACAGCCTGCCCGACGGTCTGGATCTTTTGTGCGTCCTCGTCAGAGATCTTGATGTCGAAAGAATCCTCGAGCTCCATGATCAGCTCGACAAGATCCAGAGAGTCGGCGTCGAGATCCTCTTGAAATGACGCCGCCTCGGTAACTTCGCTCTCGTCGACACCGAGCTGCTCAACGAGGACCTCTTTGACGCGTCCGAAGACTTCTTCACGCGATGCTGCCATGTCACCTCATTCCGTCGAGTTCGAAGGGCGCGCCGATGCTACCACGCGAGAAGGCATGCGCTCGGCGATGCGTTGCACAACGCGGTGCTCGACTCCCCGCGCGGCGAGGCGGATGGCGTTCGCAACCGCCCACGGACTCGAGTCGCCATGGGCGATCACGGCCAGGCCGCGCAGGCCCAGCAGATAGCCGCCACCGTAGGTGTCGGGGTCGAGCTGGGCGCGCACCGAGCGGAGCGCCGGGCGCAGGAGCAGCCCGCCGGCCTTGGTGCGCAAGCCGTCGTTGGCAGCTTCGCTCAGGGCCAGAAGCAACGAGCGGGCCGTGCCTTCGACCGCCTTCACGGCAATGTTGCCGGTGAATCCGTCGCAGACGAGAACATCTGCGACATGCTCGAGAATGAGCCGGCTCTCGGCGTTGCCGGCGAAGTTGAGCCCGCTCGCGGCGAGCAGCTTCTGGGCAGCGATGACGAGCGTGTTGCCCTTCTCGGGCTCCTGGCCGATCGAGAGCAGGCAGACTCTCGGCCGCTTGATCTCCAGGATCTCTTCGGCAAAAACGGCGCCCATGTGCGCGAACTGGAGCAGGTAACGCGGCTTGGCATCAGCGTTCGCGCCCGCATCGATGAGTACCGACGGACCTTTCCTCGAGGGGATGATGACGGCGATCGCCGGGCGCTTGATACCGGGTAACCGGCGCAGCAAGAGCAGACCGGCAGCGAGCATGGCGCCGGTGTTTCCGGCCGAGACGACCGCGTCGGCCTTCCCTTCCGCCACCAGCTTGTGGGCGACCACGAGCGAGCTGCGGGATTTCGCGCGCACGGCCTTACTGGGCTTATCGTGCATGTCGATCACCTGATCGGCGACGACGTGCGCCAGACCCTTGGGATCGATTCCCAGGCGACCAACGAGAATCGGCTCGATCTCGTCGCTCGCGGCCTGCAGCGCGCCGGCGATGATCGCCTCGGGAGCGTCATCACCGCCCATGGCGTCAACGGCTATGCGGATCGGCCTGGACATTTATTCGTCTCCGCCTCGGTCACGTCAGGCGGAAGATATCGGTGCTGTGGCCCTCGTCGGACGACTAGGTACTTCATTTGTAACGCGCTCTATGGCGCGTCGATCCGCAGCGGCTCGACCTCGCGGCCACGATAGTGCTTGCAGGTCGGGCACATGTGGTGAGGGCGCTTGGGCTGATGGCAGACCGGACAGACGTTCGGACGCGGCACGTCGAGGCTCTGATGGGTTCGACGCTTATCGCGTCTGGTCTTCGATGTTTTTCGCTTCGGAACTGCCATAACCGGCCGCGTAGTGTACACACCAGGAAGAGAAAGAGAGCGGTTTCACGGAGCCAAGCGTGACCCGTGCCGCACCGTCACGAAGCTCAGCCCTTCAGGAAGTGGAAGAACGAAGACACGAGCAAGATCGCCAACAGAACGGCGAGTGCCACGGCGATCCGACCCAGATAGCGACCGGCTCTGGCGCGTGAGATCTGACTTTCATCGAGCCAATTCGGGGGCTCGAGACCTTGCTTCATAAGGAAGAGCGCGCGCCTCCCGGCTCTGAGACTCGTGTGGGACAGCACCTCGGCGGCAAGCGTCAGCAGGTAGATGAGGAAGTACGCGGGGCTCTGGAGTAGGCCCAGGATGCTCACGGACGACTCTGTCAGATCGGGCCAGTAGACGTAGAAAGCCCAGAGAACGACGAGGCAGGCGGCGATTCCGCAGCCAAGCGCACCGTTGGCCTCCCCGACCAACCCCGTCGCACGCAGGAAGAAAGGCGTCCTCCCCTTCGCAACGGCAACGTGCTCGATCCTGGTTTCGTCGGCTTCTGCGTCCATGCCCTCGAGCCGCCTGAACACACCCTCGAGCCGATCGATCTCGGCCTGTGCACGTGTGTCTCCTTGCTGCAGGCGCTTCTCGAGCTTGGCGCGGCGTTCGAGATAGACGAACTCGATCTCCCCGCGACTCGCCTGTGGCGGCAGGCCCAGGGCGAAGAGGAGATTGGCTCTGCGAGTCAATGCCTGAGCGACCAGCGCCCCGACAGAGAGGCGAAGTTGAAAAAGATGGCGACAATCACCGCAGGCACGATCAGCCAGCGCACGGTTCGGCTGAGCAGGGTCGCGATCCGAGCGACGTGAAAGCGCAGGCGCACCGACTCGCGCTCGGTGTCGAGCCCCCTCCTCTCGAGTATCCGTGCGCGACCGCCCTGCTGGAGCTCGGCCTCGGAGAGCATGGTCGCAAGGACCGAGAGGAGACCACACGAAACGATCAGGCCGAGCGGGATCAGGAACCCTCCCTTTCGATAGACGTGCGGCAGGTAGGTAACCAGCACGACAAACGCCGTGACCGAAGCGAGTGAAAGCAGAAGCGCCAGGTAGCACTCCCACCAGGCAGGATTACGCAAGCGCGGTTCCTCGGACACGCCCGTCGAAGCAGCGGCGCTCCGAGCGCTCGAGCCGGTTTCTTGCCGAACGAGACTGCGACCGGTGAGCCGGCCGTAGACCTCTTTCAGGACCGCCAGCTCGACGCGTGCGCTCTCGTCGCCGGCGGCGAGACGTTCGCTGGCCGAGTTACAGCGCCGGATATAGGCCTGCTCAATCTCGTAGAAAGTCGCCCCAGCCGGCAGGCCCAGATAAACGAGGATCTCGTCCCGGTCGGACATCTGCTGTTGAGTTTAGTCGGGTCTATCCCGGTAGAGATGTGCGACCGACGCGACCGAGCCGGGGCTCTCTCGCCTGCTTCGGGCGAGTGGAATGACGAGCTCGGCGATCAGCTCGATTGTTAGCGCTCGCTCGGATTCCAACTTTCGCGGCTCTTAGAGCTCGAATCAAAAAGAAGCACTCCGTCGCCATTCTGATTCGAGCTCCTAAAGCTCGTTGCGCAGTTTCTCGAGCGCTGCCCAGCGTGAGTCGACTTGCTCATGCTCATGCACATGCGGCTCGCGGTTGAGGTCGCGTCCGCACTCCGGGCAGAGTCCGGCGCAGTCGGGCCGGCAGAGAATGGTCTCGGGCAGCGCCAAGGCGACGGCGTCACGCGCCCAGGCCGAGAGCTCGAGCTGATTGCGCTCGAGGTAGGGCGTGCGCAGCTCCTCGTCCGCTCCACGATCGGCGTCCTGGTACTCGCTGGCGACGATCCGCTCGCGAAACTCGGCCTCGCCCAGGCAGCGATAGCACGGTCCGATCAATCGGCTCTCGAAGCGCAAGCGAAAGACGGTGCCGCTGGATGCGCCCGTGATGGTCAGGTCGGCCGCGATCGTCTCTGGCACCGGTTGGTAACTCTGGCCGCCGTAAACAAGCGGCTCGAGCTCGATCTCGACCGCCTCGCGGTGCTCCTCGCCCGACCGGAGGCGGAGCCGCCTAAGGTCGTAGGTGGTCATGGGCTCAGGTTAGCAGCGTGCTTCATCGTCGCAAAGCAGGCGAAAACAGCCGCGACTCACAGCTCAAACCGAGTCGCCAGCGGCTACTGATAGCTGTCGGGCTCGTCGATCGGGCCGATGCCGGCGACTACCGACTCCTGCGAGCGCTCGTGCAGGCGCTCGCGGCCGCGCTTGACCGCGGTGAGGAACTTGTCGAGGTTGACCTCGAGCGTCGAGAGGATCGAGTCGGCCCAGTCTTCCATCTCGAGCCTGGTCTGACGCGCCTGGCGACGTGCCTCCTCGACTATCTCTATCGCCTGGTGCTCGGCCAGCTTGACGATCTCGGTCTGCGAGGCCTGCACCACCGCTTGCTCACGCGCCTCGCCAAGGATGCGATCCGACTCGCGGTTGGCCTCGGCGAGCATGTCCTGGCGCTCCTTGACGATCCAGCGCGCCCGCTTCAGTTCCTCCGGGATGGTCGCTCGCATCTGGTCGAGGACGTCGTAGATCTCCTCGCGGTCGATGCGCACCTGGTCGGTTAGGGGCACCTGTTTGGCGTTGTGAACGAGATCGTCGAGCTTGTCAATAAGGACGAGAATGTCCATGGTTATCAGTCTCCGAGAAGTTTACCCGCGCCTAGACTTCTGAGCCTCTTCCTGCGCAAACGCCGATCTCCTCCCTCGTTTTCGACCGTCCGGTAGGTGCGACTCGATTTCGAGCGCATCGTAAGAGCCACCTCAGCTCTTCCTCTCTCTTCCGCCTTCGCCGAAGATCTCGTGGCAACGCGTGGCGACGGCCGGCGGCACGAACTCCGAGACGTCGCCGCCGAAAGAGGCTATCTCCTTGACGCCGCTGGAGGAGACGAAGCTGTAGTTGGGTCCCGCCATCACGTAGACCGTCTCGACCTCCGGCGCGAGCGTCCGGTTGAGATGACCCATCTGAAACTCCCATTCGAAGTCGGAGATGGCGCGCAGCCCCTTGACCATCGTTCGCGCCCCGCAGCGCCTGGCGAAGTCCACGACCAGATCGTCGAAGGACTCGACGCCGACGTTCTCGACGCCGGCCAGCGCCTGCTTGAGAAAGTTGATCCGCTCCTCGACCGAGAACAGCGTCTGCTTGTGATGGGGCTCGACGATGACGCCCACGATGATGCGATCGAATACCGTCGCGGCGCGGCGGATGATGTCGAGATGACCGTTCGTGACCGGGTCGTAGCTGCCCGGACAGATCGCGGTGACGAGATGCGTCGCGCTCACGCGCGATTCCCGTCGTAGACGGTCAGGCGGGCTGAGCCGTAGCTACGACTCGTGCGCAGTGCGAGCGGTAGCTCGGGCTGGAGGCGGCTTTCGGTCTCGAGCACGACGACGCCGCCCGTCTCGAGCAGCCGGGGCAGGTAGTTGGCGAGTGTCCTGTGCAACTTCGGGTAGTCCTCGTAGGGCGGATCGACCAGAATCAGATCGTATCGTCTACCCGCGGCCGCATCGGCTGCAAGCGCCCGGCGGGCGTCCATGCAGACGATCTCGGCGCCGCTGAAGCCGAGCTTGGCCAGGTTGCGCTCGATCACCCGGCAGGCGTCGCGATCGGACTCGACGAAGACCGCGAGGGTGGCCTCGCGCGAGAGCGCCTCCAGCCCCATGGCGCCCGAGCCGGCGAAGAGGTCGAGCACCGTGGCGCCGTCCACCGGGCCGATCAAGCGGAAGGCCGCCTCGCGCACGCGATCGCCCGTGGGCCTGGTCGAGCGCCCCTTGGGAGCGAAGATCCTCGCCCCTTTTCGATTGCCGGCGATGATGCGCATGCCCCTATCTTCGCCGAGCGCGGGCGCCGAGGCGTAACCAGCCGGCGCCGTACCGGGTACCGGCGCAAGCGACGAGTCCGTCCATCCGGACCTGGCGAGGTAGTGCGCTGGAGTCTCCCTGCGAAGTCGGGGATAATCCGATCTGCCTGACCTGACACCTGACCGTTTTCCTAGCCCACGCCACCGGAGGTGGAAAATGACCCGTCTACCTTCTCTCGCCCGCAAGCTGCTTCTCGGAGCCGTCTTCGTGCTCGTGCTCGTCGGCACGGCTTCCGGCACCACGTCGGGCGCCAAGCTTTCCGCTCGCCTAACCAAGACCAACTTCACGGGCGCCCAAGCGAGCAAAGTCAAGCTCCTCTGCAAGTTCACCGCGCCGAGCAAGAGCTTCGCCTACGCGATCACGATCAAGAGCGGTAAGAGGTGGAAGACGGTCAAGAAGGTCGGGAGGAAGGGCAGCTTCAAGGGCTCCTGCACGAAGACGGTCAAGAAGCTCTTTGCCGGCAAGCCGGTGAAAGTCGGAAGCTACAAGCTCAAGCTCTCCGTCGACTCGGGCAGTAAGACGCTTTCCTTCAAAGTCGTCAAGGCAAAGAAGAGCGGCGGCTCGCCGGCGAACAGGGCTCTTCCCACCATCAGCGGCACGGCGAGGGACGGGCAGACACTCGCGGCTCACCCGGGCACATGGTCAGGTTCTCCAACTCCCAGCTACTCGTATCAGTGGCGCCGCTGCAACTCCTCCGGCGCCGGCTGCAGCGATATCTCGGGAGCTACGACAGGCAGCTACGTCCTGGTAGGGAGCGACGATCACTCGACCATCCGCGTCCGGGTGACGGCCTCCAACTCCCGTGGCTCGGCAAGCGCAACCTCGGCCCAAACGAGCTTGGTGGCTTCGGTTGTCTCGAGCGCCGACAGCGGCGACGACCACAGCTGCGCCGTGCTCAGTGACGCCACGGTCAAGTGCTGGGGCGGGAATGAAAACGGCCAGCTCGGCGACGGCACGCATACCTACAGCGCAACGCCGGTTCAGGTCGTGACCAGTCCCAGTCATCCGCTCGCGAACGTAGTCCAGGTGAGCGCCGGCGAGAACTTCAGCTGCGCCGTCCTCTCCGATCACAGCGTCAGCTGCTGGGGTGAGAGCGACTACGGCGAGCTCGGNNGGGACGCTGAGCGGCGTCTCCCAGGTGAGCGCCGGCGGCCGGTTCGCCTGCGCCCTGCTCACTGACGGGACGATCGATTGCTGGGGCGACGGCTTCAACGGGCAGCTCGGAAACGGCGGCTCGGGCGGTTCGAACAACCCTGCGTATCCGGTTCACGTCTACACGAGCGGCAGCTCGGGCGCGCTGTTCGCCAACGTCACCTCGCTGAGCGCCGGCTGGTCTCACGCCTGCGCCGTGTCCGCAGGCAGCGTCTACTGCTGGGGCCTGGACAACCACGGCGATCTCGGTACCGGGCTCACCGGCTCGGAGAGCAACAACCCGACCCTCGTTGCCGGGATATCCGCCACCGAGGTGAGCGCGAGCTATTACGACACGTGCGCTCTGCTCAGCGCCGGGACGGTCGATTGCTGGGGCCTGAACCACGAGGGCGAGCTGGGTCAAGGCGGCGCGCTGCCGGGAACCGACAGCTCGACTCCGGTACCGGTCTACAGCTCCGGCAGCACGCCACTCGGCGGCGTCAGCTCGATCGCCGTGGGCGGCTTTCACGTCTGCGCCCGCTTGAGCAGCGGGATCACCGACTGCTGGGGCAACAACGGGGACGGCGAGCTCGGCAACGGAACCAGCGCCAACGCCGTAAACCCCGGCGCCGTCTACTCGTCGGGCACGACTCCGCTCGCGAACGTCAGCCAGTTGAGTCCCGGCATGTACTTCACCTGCGCCGTTCTGGCGGGCGGAACGGTGGACTGCTGGGGCGACAACAACTCCGGTCAGCTCGGCACGGACGGGATCGCGCTGAGCGAGACACCGATCGCGGTGCTCGGGCTGCCGTAGCCGGTGTCAGAAAACGGTAAGTGACCGGGCGTCCTCTCGGCGCCCGGTCACTGGCCACGCGCTACTTGACGGTGAAACGAAGCGTCCTCGAGTTCTTGTCGGCGAAGAGCTTGAGCCGGTAGCTACCGCGCTTGACCGGCTTACCGGCGAAGAGCTTCTTGACGGTGATCGTGTAGGTCTTGAAGGAGCCGGTCTTCTTGACGGTCTTTACGGCCTTCCACTTCTTGCCCTGCTTGAGCGAGACGGCCCACTTGAAGAGCTTGCTCTTCGGTGAGAACTTGCAGCTGAGCTTGACCTTACGGGCCTGAGAGCTCGGGAAGCTCTTCTTGCTCAACTTGGCCGAGGTGAGCTTGCCGGAGGGCTTCGTGGCCGGCTTCACCGTTGGCGCCGTATCGTTGTCGGTGATGGTCAGCGTGGCCGTGTTTGGGCTGCCAAGAGTGGCGGGAGCAGAGGGACTGGAGAGCGAGAGCAGTACGGTCTCGCTGCTTTCGACCCGGCTGTCGTCGGTGATCGGGACGGAGACCGTCTTCGAGGTATCGCCGGCGGCGAAGGTGACGGTTTGACTCACGGCCGTGTAGTCGCTTCCGGCCGTTGCCGTTCCGTTCGCGGTCGCGAAATGGACCGTGTCGGAGTAGGCGCCGGTCGAGCCGGTGCGGCTAATCGCGACCGTCGCGGTGCCATCACCCTCGTTAACCGAGTAGGTGGCCGAAGAGAAGGCGAGGGCCCGGTCGTTGTCGGTGATCGTCAGCGTGGCCGAGTTCGGGCTGCCGAGTGTGGCTCCCGAGGAGGGACTGGAGAGCGAGAGCAGTACGGTCTCGCTGGGCTCGATCGTGCTGTCATTGGTGATCGGGATCGAGACCGTCTTCGAAGTCTCGCCGGCGGCGAAGGAGACGTCCTGCGAGACGGCGGTGTAGTCCGATCCGGCCGTGGCGGTGCCGTTCGCGGTAGCGATGTGGACGGTGGCCGTGCCGGCCGTATAGCCGCTGCGGTTGATTGTGACGGTGGCCGAGCCGCCACCCTCGCCAACCGAATAAGTGGCGGCGGAGAAGGCGAAGCTCTCGGGCACCGTGAACGTTCCCTCGGTCGCGAAAGCCGAGCCCGCGAAGCCGGAATCCACCGCCTGCACGCTCCAGTAGTAGGTGGTGCCCGGAGTGAGGCCGGCTAGCGCGTAGCTCGTGTGCTCGCCCACTTTTCCGTCCTGAGGCACGAGCCTCGTTCCGTCCGAGAGCGAGAGCGGCGAAACGATCTGCGATCCACCCGCGCTGGTGCCGACGCGCACGTTGTAGCTGAGCGCCGCCGACGCGGTGTGGTCGTCCGCGGGCGCACTCCAGCTCAGGTTCTCGACCCCGGAGCCGTACGAGGCCGAGAGGCCGCTCGGGGCGGCCGGGGCGGCGTTGGTGCCGACCGAGCTGGTGTAGAGCGTCGTCGTATCGCTGGAGTCGGTGCAGCCGCCACCGGTGCCCACGGTGCAGCCGGCAACGAGAGCGTCGAGCTTGCCATCAGCGTTGTAGTCGCCCCAGGCGGCGGAGCTGTACGTCACGCCGGTCAGGCCCGCATAGATGTCGGCGAAGGCGCCGCCGCCCTGGTTCTCGTAGATGGCCGAGATAGGCACCGAGTAGTTGTTCAGCCCGGCGAGCAGGATGTCGGGCTTGCCGTCGGCGTTGTAGTCGCCCCAGGCCGCCGAGCTCTGCTGTTGCCAGGGAAGCACGGCGCTCACGTCCTTGCTGAAGGTGCCGTTTCCGTTGTTGTTGTAGACATTCGCCGATCCGCTGCCGCCGGGGCCGTTGCCGGACGCCAGGATGTCGGGCCAGCCGTCGGAGTTGTAGTCGCCCCAGGCGACCGTGCCCTCCTCGACGGCGGCGGCGCTCAAACCGGCGCTCGTCGTGACGTCGGTGAACGTTCCGTCGCCGTTGTTGTTGTAGAGCTTGGTCGTCGCCGGGGAACCGGAGTTCGGCGTGGTCGAGCCCGAGATCAGCAGGTCGGGCCTGCCGTCGCGGTTGTAGTCGCCGACGGCGATCGAGCTGAAGTTGACGCCAGCCAGGCCGGCGCTCGTGTCCTCCGTGAAGGTGCCGTCGCGGTT
>PMXT01000194.1 GCA_003170995.1 Actinomycetota bacterium
TCGAGCCCTTCTCGACGCAGTAGTGAAGCACCTCCGGCGGCAGCTCGATCCACATACGCACGCCGTCTCCTTCGCGCTCGAGCGAGCGCACGCGCCCGACGGCATCGACATGGCCCTGGACGTAATGGCCACCGAGCGGCTCTCCGGTACGAAGCGCCGGCTCGAGATTGACCTCGCGGCCCGGCCCGAGCGCGCCCAGAGCACTGCGCGATAGCGTCTCCAGACTGAGGTCGAAGGAAAGCGTCCGACCGTCTATCTCTACCGCCGTCAGGCAGCATCCATCCACGGCGACCGAGTCTCCGAGCCCGAGCCCCGGCGCAAGCGCAGGCGCCTCGACGGAAAGACGTGCCTGCTGCTCGCTTTGCTCGAGCGAGACGACCCGTCCCAGTTCCCTGATGATCCCTGTAAACACCTTTGCAAGGCTACTAGGAGAGCGGGCACCAAGGGGAGCCGGAGCCGCCAGCATCTACCGGCGTTCCGGCTCCGCAATGGATCAACCGCGCAACCCTCACGAGTAAGGCATCCCTCGATCGAGGGATTTTGGTTCAGGAATTCGGCTCAAACAAGCCAGATCGCTGAATAACCGGCCGCGCTAGTCGATATCAGACTTAGAACCAACCCAACCTACTACGTACCATTCGAGTCACCCCCTCTCTTCAAAATCAGAGGGACGAAGGCTGGGAACCGCATGCCCGGTCGCTGACTGTGTCATAAGACACTGTGTCTCATGATGCTCTTATAAGCCAACGGCTAGACTGCGAAGGAGGTCCCCGGCGTAAATGCGACCCATGGACGAAGCCCCCAGGGAGCCAGCGGAGACGCTCGGCCAACGCCTGCGAAGACTGCGCACAGAGAGAGGCTTCTCTCAGCAGGCAATATCCGGCCCCGGCCTGACCACCGCCCACATCTCGCGGATCGAGGCGGGATTACGACGGTCGTCGGTACGAGCGATCCGCGCGCTTGCCAAACAACTCGACGTGAGCGCCGAATACCTCGAGACCGGCCGGCCACTCGGCCCGCGCGGAGATCTCGAAGTGAGAGTCGCCGACGCCGAGCTCGAGATCCGAGTCGGGACCCGAGCCGAGACAACCCTGGATACTTTGCGCTCCCTCGCCGCTGAGGCACGCTCGCTCGGCGATCCGATGCTGACGGCACGCGCCGTGGCAACACTCGGTCTCACCCTTAGCTCCGCAGCCTCCTATGACCTGGCGATCCCTCTCCTCGAAGAGGCAACCACCTCGGTGGTGATCACTCCGCCGCTGCGACCGGACGTCTATATCGCGCTTGCCCAGGCCTATGCCGCGGCGGGCCGGCGAGTCGACGCTGTAAACCTGCTCGAATCCGCGCTCGCCTTTGTCGAGGAGCACGCCAGCGAGCACATAGGCGCCTACATGCGGCTGGCGGTCAACCTCAGCTACGCGCTGACAGATGCCGGTCGCCTCGACGAGGCGCGGGAGGTGCTGGAAGAGGCGGTGCGCCGCCACGGCAACAGCTGTGACCGGCGAACGCAGGTCTCCACCTACTGGACGCTGGCACGAATCGCCGCGATGTCAGGTGACTCCACAACTGCGCTCGAGCACATGCGCAGGGCGATAGCGCTGCTCGAGGCCGGCGAAGACTCGCTCGCCCTCGCCAACGCCTACGGCCTATTCGGGCAGATCCTGGTCATCGACGGCAATTACGAGCAGGCGAAAGCACCGCTCGACCGCTGCGTGAGCGCGCTCGAACAGGAGGGGAAGCTCGAGGATCTTGGCCTCTTCGTCGCCGACCAGGCGAAATGCGCGGCCAATCTCGGCGAGACAGACGAAGCCGAGCGACTGGCGAACAGAGCCCTACAGCTGCTNNCGACGCCAGACGGCCGAGGCCGAGCCGCTGTTCAAGCAGGCGGTAGAGCTACTCGAGCAGGGCAACGAGTTCGAGGAAGCCGGGCGTGTTTGCCGCGCCTGGGCTCTGATGCTGCGCGACCAAGATCTCCGCGACGACGCGGCAAAGTTGCTGGGACGGGCGGCCGAGCTCGAGAAAAAGGCGCAATCGCGCTCTCTGCAAACGCGCTGACAGTCGGAAAAACCTAAGCGCCGCCGCAGTAAAGCCGCCGGGCGCGCAAGTCAGGGCTCGCGGACGTAGGCGCTGATCAACACGTCCTCGCCCACCGGCTCGGTGCTCAGGTGCAGGAGCTCGATCGGACCTGACAGATCCCCAAGGAATCTCGAGCCGGCACCGGCGAGATGAGGCGTGATGAAGACGAGCAGCTTGTCCACCAGCCCGGCCTCGATGAAGGCGGTGGCGAGTGTCGGCCCACCCTCGAGCAGGAGCGACTGCACCCCCTCCCGAGCCAGCGCGGCCAGCTCCGCGGCGAGCGGACCCGAGCGGAGCTCGAGTTCCGAGTCCTCGGGCAGTGGGCCCTTGCCGAAAGCCAGGCGCCGAGGTTGACGTGCGGCCTCGACTTCTCGCACATCGAGCCGGGGCGAGTCGGCGAGCACGGTACCCATCCCGACCGCTACGGCGTCGGAGGCGGCGCGGAGCTCGTGCACGAGCCGGCGCGAGGCTTCCCCGCTCAGCCAGCGCGAGCCGGGCAGAGTGACGCGCCCGTCGAGTGTTACCGCGACCTTGTAGGTGACGAAGGGGCGCCCGGCCGCGACCCAGGTGCGCCAGGCCTCGTTCTGCCGGCGGGCACGGAAGGCGAGCTCGCCGTCGGCCATCTCCACCCGGAGCCCGGCCTCGCGCAGGTGCTCGAGACCACTCCCGGAAACGCGCGGATTGGGATCGATCGCGCCGACAACGACCCGCTCTACTCCGGCCTCGACGATCGCCTCGCAGCAGGGGCCGGTGAGACCGGTGAAGCAGCACGGCTCGAGCGTGACGACGAGGGTGGAGCCACGAGCTAGCTCGCCGGCCTGCTCCAGCGCGACGATCTCGGCATGCGGCCCGCC
>PMXT01000117.1:0-17069 GCA_003170995.1 Actinomycetota bacterium
TCGTGCGCATGAAGCGGATGCAGGGCTTCAACGTGCTCTTCCAGCCCGGCTACGACCATGCCGGCATCTCGACTCAGAACGCGGTCGAGAAGTACCTCGCGACGGAGGGGAAGACGCGCCAGGAGCTGGGACGAGAAGCCTTTGAGGCGCGCGTCTGGGAGTGGCTGCACGAGTACGGCGGCAAGATCATGACCCAGTTCCGGCGCATCGGCGCCTCGCTCGATTACCGGCGCGAGCGCTTCACCATGGACGAGGGCTACACCCGCGCGGTGCTGCGCTTCTTCGTCCATCTCTACCGCAAGGGCTGGATCTACCGCGACAACCGCATCATCAACTGGTGCCCCTTCCACCAAACGTCGCTCTCCGACCTGGAGCTGACGCACGTCGATGCCGACGATGAGCTGGTCACCGTCCGCTACCCGCTGGTTGACGGCTCCGGCCACGTTGCCATCGCCACGGTGCGCCCGGCCACGATCCCAGCCGATGTCGCGCTTGCGGTGCACCCGAGCGACGAGCGCTACCGTGATCTCGTCGGCAAGGAGGTGATCGTGCCCTTTGTCGAGCGGCGCGTGCCGGTGATCGCCGACGAGCACGTCGACCCCGAGTTCGGCACCGGGGCACTCAAGATCACGCCCGCCCATGACCCGGTCGACTTCGAGATCGGGCGTGCGCACGGGCTGGGCGAGCCGAGCGTGATCGGCCCCGATGGCCGCATGAACGACGAGGTAGCGGAGCTTGCCGGTTTAACCCAGGCCGAGGCGACGGATCGCATCCTCGCCTGGTGCGAGGAGCGCGATCTCCTGGTCTCGCGTGAGCCCTTTCGCCATGCGGTCGCCCTCTGCGAGCGCTGCGAGACACGCATCGAGCCTCGTGTCTCGCTGCAGTGGTGGTGCTCGATGGAGGAGCTGAAAAAGCCGGCGCTCGAGGCGCTACGCGAAGGGCGCGTTCGCTTCCATCCCGAATCCCAGCACCGTTTCGCGATCGAGTCGCTCGAGGAGGCACCCGACTGGTGCATCTCACGCCAGCTCTGGTGGGGCCATCAGCTTCCGATCTGGGAGTGCCCGGACGGTCACTTGACGGTCGAGGAGAGCGAGCCCGGCGCCTGCGCGGAGTGCGGCTCGACGAAGTTGACTCGAAGCGAGGACGTGCTCGACACCTGGTTCTCCTCGGCGCTGTGGCCCTTCGCCACGCTCGGCTGGCCCGACGAGACCGACGATCTGCGCGCCTTCTATCCGGGCGATCTGCAAACCACCGCGCGCGAGATCATCCGCCTCTGGGAGAACCGGATGATCTTCTCCGGGCTGGAACTGCTCGGCGAGGTGCCCTTCCGCGATGTGGTCATTCACTCGACCGTGCTGGCCACCGACGGCCGGCGCATGTCGAAGAGCCTCGGTACCGGCATCGATCCGCTCGAGGTGATCGCCGAGCATGGTGCCGATGCGGTGCGCTACGGCCTGCTCAAGATGTCNNAACAAGCTCTGGAACGTCTCCCGCCTGATCCTCGCCAACGTCGGCGATACCGAGCCTGGTGCGCGGCCGAGCGAGGCCGTCGAGCGCTGGATCCTGGCCCGGCTCGAAGTCGCGCGGGCCGAGATCGAGGAGTGTTTCGCCGCCTTCGACTACGCGGGAGTAGTGACGCGGCTCTACCACGTGACCTTCGACGAGTTTTGCGACTGGTACGCCGAGGCGATCAAGCCGCGCCTCTACGACGGTGACGCGGATGCTCGCTCGACGGCACTGGCGGCGCTCGAGTGCCTGCTCGCGCTTCTGCACCCGATCATGCCGCACGTGACCGAGGAGATCTGGTCGAACCTGTCGGCTCGCAACGCGCGCCTGATCGTCTCACCTTGGCCGCAGGCCGACACCCGCTTCGCGGCCGACGCGAACGCGCTCGAGCGGGTTCAGGACGCGGCTGCGATCTTCCGCAGGAGCGGCCTGCGCGTGAATCTCTCGGACGACGAGGAGCGCATCTTCCAGGCGGTCGTCAAGCCCGAGCGGATGAAGATCGAAGCGATCAGCATCGAGGCCGAGACCGGGCGTCTGAACTCGGAGATCGCCCGCTGCGAGAAGATGCTCTCCAATCCGAGCTTCGTCGAGCGCGCGCGAGCCGAGGTCGTCGGGGCCGAGCGTGAGAAGCTCGCCCGCTACAGGCGTGAGCTCGATGCCCTCTCCGGCTGATCCAGGCTCGGGCTCGAACACGGCCTGGCTGAGCTCTCTCAGCCCCTGGCCCGAGCATTTCGGCCTGGAACGGATGCAGGAGTTGCTCGGGCTGCTCGAGCATCCGGAACGCGCCTTTCGCTCGATCCACGTGGTCGGCACGAACGGCAAGACGACGACGACGAAACGGATCGAGTCGCTACTCGCAGGCGAGGGAGTGCGCGCCGGCGCCACGATCTCGCCACACGTGCGCGGCTGGGCCGAGCGGATCAGCGTGAACGGCGCCGCAGCCGATCTCGAGCGGGCACTCGCCCGGGTGCGCCCGGCCGCGGAGAGTTTGCAGGCCACCCAGTTCGAGGTCATCACCGCGGCCGCCTTCGCGGAATTCGCCGCCGCCAAGGCCGATGTGGCCGCGGTCGAGGCCGGCCTGGGCGGTCGTTACGACGCCACCAATGTGATCGCGAGCGAAGTGGTCGTGCTCACCAACGTTGCGCTCGAGCACACTCGTTGGCTCGGCTCGACACGCGAGCAGATCGCGCACGAGAAGCTGGCCGTGATCGTTCCCGGCGCCAAAGTCGTGCTCGGTGAGGAGGAGTGGGAGTCGATGGCGTGCCAGGCTGGCGCAGGCTCGGTTGCGATCGTCGCTCGAGACGAGCTTCCCCGGAAGGCGGTTGAGCTTCTGCTCGGTCGAGCCATCGAGACCGAGGCGATCGACGTGAGAATCCCGGGCAGGCTCGAATGGCGCAGCGAACGTGAGCTCTGGGACGGTGCCCACAATCCGGCCGGTGTCGCGTGGCTTGTACAGCGCCTTTCTGATCGTCATTGGACGCTCGTCTGCTCGGTCCTCGCCGATAAAGACGCGACCTCGATGCTCGAAGCGCTTGCGCCGCTTGCGAGCACCCTGGTGGCAACGAGCTCCTCGAGCGCGCGCGCGCTTCCCGCGGTCGAGCTGGCGGCGCGCGCCGAAGGTCTCTTCGAGGTAGTCGAGGCGATCGAGGACCCCGCGCAAGCTCTCGCCCGGGGACGCAATCTAGCCGCGCCCGCTGATCACCTTCTCGTTACCGGTTCGCTGTACCTTCTTGCCGATCTTGCGTCTATAGAGGAAGCTGTACGGTAACGAAGAACGCAAGCTGATGAAGAACGCAAACCATGGCATAACCGCGTTTCTCGTACTGCTGGTCGTCGTCGTAGTGGTTCTCGGAACCGCGTTTGGAATTGGGTACTTCGTAGGAAAACTGCTCGTATGACGAATTCGCTAATCGCCCCGTTTACTGTTGCTTCGCTCAGCGGCTTTTTCAGCTCCAACCTCTGGGGAGTTGCCAAGAACCTGTCGTTCTTCTTCCTCGCCGTCTTCGGGCTCGCGATTGTCTACTGGGTCAGCAAGGACGCCCGCCGGCGCATCGAGGATCCATGGCTGATCGGAACCTCGACGGCGCTTGCACTCCTCTTCCCGTTCTTCGGTGCGATCATCTACATGCTCTTCAGGCCACCCGAGTATCTGGATGAAGTGCACGAGCGTGAGCTCGAGATCAAAGAGATGGAGGCCAGACTGGGGAGGCGCGAGGCTCGCTGTCCGGTGTGCCAGGTTGATATCGGCGCCAACTACCTCGTCTGCCCCGTTTGTACTACACGCCTCAAGCAGCCCTGCGCACGCTGCAAAGCGCCGCTCGAGCCGCTCTGGCAGATCTGCCCCTATTGCGAGGCTCAGGTCGCGCCGCAGGAAACGGTCGTCGAGGACACCACTTGGGAGAGACCGCCGCACCTGCGTAGATCACGCTAACGGGCGGATCTCTTCCCGGTCGAGCTAGACTCGCGGCTTGATGGCTGTTGAGCGAACACTCGTGCTCGTCAAGCCCGACGCGGTGAGGCGCGGTCTGAGCGGTGAGATCATCGCTCGTCTCGAGCGTAGGGGCTTGGTGCTACGCGGCGCCAAGCTGGTTCAGGTCGACGAAGAGCTGGCGGGCGCCCACTACGCCGAGCATCGTGGAAAGGACTTCTTCGCAGGGCTCGTCTCCTTCATCACCTCGGGCCCGACGCTCGCCCTTGTTGTGGAAGGCGAATCGGCGGTGACCGTTGTTCGCGCGACCATGGGCGCGACCGATCCGGTGAAGGCGGCACCGGGGACGATCCGTGGCGATCTCGGGCTCTCGATGCCCGACAACCTCGTGCACGGCTCCGACTCGCTTGAGTCGGCGGCGCGAGAGCTAGCGCTTTGGTTTTCAGACAATGAAACCGTCTGAACTGCCCGATTACGCTGAGCGCAACCGGGCTCTCTGGTCGACATACGGCTGCAATCAGGAAAAATGGGGACGTACCCAGTGGGCTGCAGAAGACATCTGCTGGGGTATTTTCGCGCGCCCGAGAACGGTATTCACGTGCTCCCTGGGCTTCACGAGACCGACGTGATCGAGCTCGGCTGCGGGACGGCGTACTTCTCGGCCTGGCTGGCCAGACGAGGTGCGCGTGTAGTCGGCGTCGACCTGAACCCCGACCAGCTCGAGCGGGCGCGCCGTTTTCAGCGCGAGTTCGAGCTCGAGTTTCCGCTCATCGAGGCGAGCGCCGAGGAAGTTCCGCTTCCGGACGGCTCTTTCGATCTCGCGCTCTCGGAATACGGAGCCAGTACTTGGTGTGATCCCAAGAAGTGGGTACCCGAGGCAAAGCGGCTGCTCCGACCCGGAGGCCGTCTGATTTTCATGTGCAACTCGACCCTGCTCATGCTCTGCAGTGACGCGAAGGGAGTCGTTCGGGAGAAGCTCGAGCGGCCGCAACCTGGCCTATATCGCATCGACTGGGTGGACGACGACGGCGAGGGCTGCGAATTCGAGCTTTCGCACGGCGATTGGATCGATCTGCTTCGTGAGACCGGCTTCGAGCTCGAGCGGCTAGTCGAGCTGTATGCGCCCGAGGGAGCGAGTGACAATCCCCTCTGGGATTTCGTCAGCGCCGAGTGGGCTCAGAAATGGCCGGCCGAGGAGATCTGGGTCGCGCGGAAGCTGTGACGGGCAGCGCGCCCAACCCGCTTCTACTCGCCTCAACCTCGCCGCAACGGCGCGCGATTCTCAACCAGCTAGGAATCCCATTTGACGTAGCGGCGCCTCGCTACGAGGAGAGGGATGCAGCCGGCGCCGATCCGATCGAGCTGGTGCGAGCGCACGCTCTCGGAAAGGCTCGCTCGCTGGTCGGCGAAGCGGCGGGCCGTCCCGTTCTCGGTGTGGACACCGCGGTCCTTCTGGACGGGGAGGTTTTCGGCAAGCCGGCCGACAAGAACGAAGCCCGGACTATGCTCGTCCGTCTGGCGGGACGGACGCATGAGGTGATCTCGGGCCTTTGTCTGATCGGCGCGGGCTGGGAGGACATTGGCGACGAGGCCACGCGCGTGACCTTCCGGGCGCTCGGCGCGGGCGAGATAGGCGCCTATCTCGCCCGCGGAGAATGGCGTGGGCGAGCGGGTGCCTACGCCATCCAGGGCATCGGCGCGCGGCTGGTCGAGCAGATCGAGGGCGACTATCTGAACGTGGTCGGGCTTCCCACCGCGCTGCTTGTGAGCACTCTCGCGCGGCGCTTCCCGGGCGTCTATGGGCTCGGCTAGGCAGGCGCTCGGCGCCGTGTAGATCGCCAACGGATCAGCCAACCCGTCTCGCCAGGCCATATCCGGGTGCCTGGCACCAGGTAAGGAGGACGAGGAGTCTAGTTTTTCGAATCGAACGAATCTAGCCGCAAAAAACGTGTCGGTTTTCCCGGTCGGCCTTCGTTGACGGACGCCGGTGTGCGCGTTACCGCCCGCCGGAACTCATGGCGAAAACGGTCACGATTCGCGTCGTTTTCGAAAACGGATCTCGATCGCGAACGCCGACTAGACGTGAGGCTCGTTTCAACGAGGCTCACGACGGAGTCCAGCCGTCGTGCGTCGAGCTAGGGCTCGGCTCGCTCTTTGAGCCAGGCCGCGAGATCGTCTGGCGGGACGGGCCGGTGAAGGAAGAAGCCCTGAGCGACATCGCAGCCAAGTTCGTTCAGCCGATCCCAGATCTCCTCGCTCTCGACGCCTTCGGCGACCACTCGCAGACCGAGGTTGCGGCCGAGGTCGATGGTCGAGTGGACGACCGCCTCGTCGCCGGCGTTGGTCGCCATACGCATGACGAAGGAGCGATCGATCTTGAGCTCGCTAACCGGAAGCTCCCGGAGATACCTGAGCGAGGAGTAGCCGGTACCGAAATCGTCGATCGAGAGGCGGACGCCCATCGTATTGAGTCGCTCGAGAACGGCCGAGGTACGCACCGGGTCTTCCAAGACGGTGGACTCGGTGATCTCGAGCTCGAGGCGGTCTGGCGTGACGTTCCAGCGCTCGAGTGCGGAGGCTACGTCGTCGGGGAAAGCGGAGTCGATCAGGTTGCGTGTAGCGAGGTTGACCGAGACGGAGAGCTTGAGGCCGTCCTTCTTCTCCCAGTCGCTAACCTGGTGCAGCGACTCGTCGAGCACGTAGAGCGTCAGCGGCTTCATCAGTCCGGTCTCTTGCGCTTGCGGGATAAAGTCGGCGGGCGGGAGCAGGCCTCGCTCGGGATGGTTCCAGCGAATGAGCGCCTCGACGCTGTCGATGCGACCGTCGGCGAGCGTAGCCTTCGGCTGGTAGTAGACGACCAGCTCGCGCCGGTCGATCGCCTGACGGAGCTCGCCGACTAGCGTGAGCCGTCCGCGGTCGTGGCTGTCGGCGACGTGCTCGTAGAAGGCGTAGGGAAGGTTGCTCTGCTTGGCGACGTACATGGCGACGTCCGCGCGCTGGACGAGCTCCTCGACACCGAGCCCGTGGTCGGGGTAGAAGGCGATGCCGATCGAGCCTTCGATAGCGATTGGCAACCCCTCCAGCTCGATCGCCGGCTCGAGCGCCTTCACGAGCTTATCGAGCAGGTGAACGGTCTCGGCCGAGTCGGCCTGTTTCGGAAGGAGAAGGCCGTACTCGTCGCCGCCGAGACGGGCGACGGTGTCGCTTGCTCGCAGGGTGTCTTGCAGGCGGTGGCCGATCTCCTGCAAGACGTGGTCGCCACTGGCGTGACCGAGCGTGTCGTTGACCTCTTTGAAGCGATCGAGATCCATGATCGCTATCGCCACGCGCCCACCGTCACGCTGGGCTGCGAGCAGCGCCTGATTGATACGGTCGTAGAAGAGCGTGCGGTTGGGGAGCTCGGTGAGGCCGTCGTGCAGGGACTGGTACTCCGACAGGGCCGCGTGACGTTTGAGCTCGTCCTGACCCATCGCGGCGGTGACAACCACAGCGAGCAGCTGGAGCGACTCGGAGTCGCTCTCGTCGAACTTGTTCGGCTCGTCTGAAGCGACGCAGAGGACGCCGACGTTCTTCTGTGCGTAGTTGATCGGTACGACCGCGAGTGAGCGGGCAGTGAATCCTGGGATCGCGAGCTCGCGGGACTCGACCTCGCCGCGGATGATCGGGGTACCTTCGCTCAAACAGTTCCCGAGCAAGCCGCCGGGCGGATCGAGCACGAGCGCTCCGTACTCGCTCAGTCGGCCCGAGCCTGCGCGGAATGCGAGCTCTTCCTCGTCGAGTAGCAAGATGCCGGCGGCATCGGCTTTTGCGAGAATCTGCGCTCGCTCGGCGATCAGCAGTAGCGTTGCCTCCAGCTCCTGTTCGGTCATGGCCACGTCCTGCTGCGTCGCGATGACCGTAGCCATACGCTCCTGGTTTCGCTGTACAGCGATCTCCGCCAGCTTGCGTTTGGTGATATCGCGCGAGATGCCAAAGGTGCCGATGACCTTGCCGCTCTCGTCGCTGAGTGGCATCTTCGTCGTGGACACCCAGGCGATACGTCCGTCCTTCCAGGCGTCCTTCTCTTCGAAGTCGATAATCGGCTTGCCCGAACGAACGATCTCTTTCTCGTCGGCGAGTGCGCGTTTGGCGTGATCGGCGCCGAAGAAGTCGAAGTCCGACAAGCCGACCGCATCAGAGGCGCTCTCGAGACCGAGCCAGTGCGCCTGTGCCTCCGAGACCTTGATGAAATGACCCTCCAGGTTCTTGAAGTAGACGTTGTCGGAGGTTGTCGAGAAGAACGTCTCGAGCAGCGTGCGCTCGTTTGCCAGCCTGAGCTCGACCTGCTTTCGCTCGCTGACATCGAATATCACCGCGCTCCGGTTGCCGCTCACGCAGCGGCCCCGCTCCTCGACGTGGCGGATCTCGCCGCTTTCGGTGACGATGCGGTAGTCGAGCTCGTAGGCCGTGCTCTCCTTGAGAGCCTTGGCGTGTGTGGCGGAAACCTTCTCGCGATCGTCTTCGTACACCAGCTCGTCCAAGGTCCGCGCGCCGACGAGGAAATCCGTATGGAGCCAGCCGGTGAGCTCCAAGACGCCGGGCGAGATCGCCTCGACATTTCCCTGCAGGTTGACGAGCAGAAGCGTGACCGGTGCTCTCGCAGCCGGTTCAGCCAGCCGTCTGTCGTATTCTGTCACCGAGATCGACGGTGCTTCCGCAAGTGCTTGTCGCTGCCACAGACCCACCCTTCGGTTATCGAGTCGAGCACGAGTGCGGTATCACCCCCAAAAGGGTGAACTGAGCTGACGCTGACACGTAAGAATTCCCTGCAGTCACCTGGAAGAACGGCCCGCGCGATTGCTTCGACGAGGTACTCACCCTCGCTGGCCCATATCCGCCGGCACCACCACTTCGAGGCGTTTTTGCATACGAGGCCTGGGGAGGATGGCTGGTTGTTGATTGAGGCGCCGCCTCCCGTCGCTGATCGACTCGCTCTCGACGTCCATTTACGGCTGAATGCTCGCGCTCCCTGCCGCGCCGAGTCCGTTGTCCCGCGCGCTGCGGCGGAAACGGGTTTGGCCGCTGCCCTGACGCCGACTCCAAACGCTTCCAGCGAGCCGCTGAGAGTCCGACCCCAGAGAGGGCATGAAGGAGCGGGCGATGTCAAGGCTCAGCTCTCGGGGCTCCTTAGGTCGGGCGATCGGGCGGCGATAACGACGGGCCGTGAGAGTCGTCGACGCTCTTGTCGCGCAGTATCCGTATGGCATTGGCCAGCTTGGAGCCCGAAGCTCGCCGTCAAGTGGGCCAAGGGCGAGACGGAAGGCTATGGCTACTGCGCTAGCCGTAAACGGTGTTGAGAGGTCGCTGGAAGCTCGGTGAGCGTCCGCTCCCCTTTTCCCTCGAGCCACTCGGAGAAGGCCTCAGGAGGCATCGGTCGCCCGTAGAAATAGCCTTGCACCATCCCGCACCCCATCTTCTTCAGGCTGTTCCAGGCGGCTTTAGTCTCGACCCCCTCGGCTATGACATCGAGGCCCAAGTTACGGCCGAGGTCGATAGTCGACTGGACGATGACGCGGTCGTCGTCGTTTTTGTGCATGTTGATGACAAAGGAGCGGTCGATCTTGATCTCCGAGACCGGAAGATCCTTGAGGTAGGCGAGCGAGGAATAGCCGGTGCCGAAATCGTCGATCGAGATGCGGATACCCATCTTGTCCAAACGCTCCAAGACGACCTTGGTGCGGAAGGGGTCATCCAAGACAGCGCTCTCGGTGATCTCGAACTCGAGCAGCGAGGAGTCGACCTTCCACTTCCCAAGCAGCGCTGCCACCTCATCGGGGAAGCTCGTGTCGATCAGGTTGCGCGTGGCTAGGTTGACGGAGACAGAGAGCACGAGACCCTGCTCCTTCCAGACCACGATCTGCTTCAGGGCGTGGTCGATCACGTAGCGGGTTAGGGGCTTGATCAAGCCCGTCTCCTGCGCCGTCGGGATGAACTCGTCGGGCGGTACTAGCCCGCGCTGCGGATGCTGCCAGCGAATCAGCGCCTCGACACCGCAGACCGACCCACCTTCGAGCACCGCCTTCGGCTGGTAGTAAAGAACGAGCTCCTCACGATCGATCGCCTGGCGAAGCTCGGAGACGAGCGTCAGCCTGACCGGGCTCGAGCGGTCGATAGCGGTGTCGTAGAAGGCGTAGTCTCTGCCCTCCTCTTTGGCCGTGTACATAGCCACGTCTGCGTGGCGTAGGAGCGACTCGACATCGATGCCGTGATCTGGGTACATGGCGACACCGATCGAGGCCTCGATCGAGAGCGGCAAGTCGCCGACGATGACCGGCGGATCGAGCGCCTGCTTGATCTTGCCGAGCAGGACGACGACATCTGAGGGATTGAGCTGGCCGGGCAGGATCAGGCCGAATTCATCGCCGCCGAGCCTCGCCACTGTGTCGGTTGCCCGCAGCGTCTCCTGCAGCCTGGAAGCGAACTCTCGCAGCAGGATGTCGCCGGCGTGGTGACCGAGCGTGTCGTTGACCTCCTTGAAGCGGTCGAGATCCATCATCAGGACCGCCACCCGGCCGCCGTCTCGCTCGGCCGAGAGCAGCGTGTGCTGGATGCGGTCGAGGAAGAGGGTTCGGTTGGGTAGTCCGGTCAGGCCGTCGTGCATGGCCTGATGCTCGTTGATCGACGCCAGCTCGTGCGCAGCCTCCTCGGCGAGCCGGCGCTCGGTGACGTTCTCGACCATCGCGATCGCGAACTGCGGATTGCCGTCGAGATCACGTACGAGCGAGACCGTCACATGTGCCCAGATGACCTTGCCGTCCGCTCGTTCGAAGCGGGCGTCGTTTGCCGTGGTTTCGCGTGTGCCGCGCAGTAGCGACCGCAGGTTGCGCTTCTCGCGAGCGCGGTCTTCCTTGGTCACGAAAGCCGTCAGCTGCTCGCCCTCGAGAGCTTCCTCCGTACGGTCGAGTAGCTCGCAGAGCACTGGATTCGGATCGTGGATGAGAAGCTGTGTGTCGATCGTCGCGATACCGATCGGCGCTGGCGAGTGGATCGCCTGGAACTGCATCAGCATCTCGACGCGCTGGCGGCGCTCCTCGAATTCGGCCGCGTTACTGAGTGCCGCCGACAGAACCAGCGAGAGCAGCTCGAGGCTCTCGGCGAGCCCTCGGTCAAAGGGAGTCGCAGCGATGGAGACGACGCAGAGCAGGCCAATCACCGCGCCCTCGTGTTCGAGCGGCACGACGAGCATCGACGACAGTTCCTCGCTCAGCAGTGGAGCGAGGTTCGGGTGCTTACTGACGAGACCGCCCGTCTCGGTGAGCTGCTGCGAGCGTCGCTCCTTGATCGCCTTGCGGAAGGCGCCGTTCGATTCCGGCTTCACCCGAGTGCCGTCGTTGTGCACGCAGTCACCGCTGGCAGCGGCGCAGACGAGGTCGTTGTTCTCGCGCAGTAGGATGACGGCGCCATCGGCAGCAGCGAGTTCACGCGTGCGCTCGGCGATGATCGAGCGAACAGCCTTCATGCCGAGCTCGGCCTCGGCGATCTCCCGCTGGATCCGAACGATCGCGTTCAGCCGCTCGTGCGCCACACCTAGCGCCAGCTCGGCCTCCTTGCGTACGGTGATATCGCGTGAGATTCCAAAGGTGCCGATTACCTTGCCGCTCTCATCGCTAAGCGGCATCTTCGTGGTGGACACCCAGGCGACGCGTCCGTCCTTCCAGGTGTCCTTCTCTTCGAAGTCGATTATCGGCTTGCCCGAACGAACGATCTCCTGCTCGTCCGCGAGTGCGCGTTCGGCGTGATCGGCGCCGAAGAAGTCGAAGTCCGACAAGCCAACCGCCTTAGCGGCGCTCTCGAGACCGAGCCAGCGCGCCTGAGCCTCCGAGACCTTGATGAAGTGACCCTCTAGATCCTTGAAGTAGACGTTGTCGGAGGTCGTTGCGATGAACGTCTCGAGCAGCGTGCGCTCGCTTGCCAGCTCGAGCTCGACCTGCTTACGTTCGCTAACATCGAATATGACGGCGCTTCGGTTGCCGCTCACGCAGCGGCCCCGCTCCTCGACGTAACGAATCTCGCCGCTCTCGGTGACGATGCGATAGTCGAGCTCGTAGGTCGTGCTCTCCTTGAGAGCCTTGGCGAGCGTGGCGGAAACCTTCTCTCGATCGTCTTCGTACACGAGCTCGTCCAAGGTTCGCGCGCCAACGAGGAAATCCGTGTGGAGCCAGCCGGTGAGCTCGAAGACGCCGGGCGAGATCGCCTCGACATTTCCCCGCAGGTTGACGAGCAGAAGCGTGACCGGCGCTCTCGCAGCCGGTTCAGCCAGCCGTCCGTCGTATTCCGTCATTGACAGCGACTGTGCTTTCGCAAGTGCTTGTCGCTGCCCCATCCCCACCCTTCGGTTATCGAGTCGAGCGCGAGTACGAGTCTCCCCCTAAAGGGTGAACTAAGAGCCTACGCCGCTAAGCCTGCACGCCCGACGCGACCGATCCGCGGCGCCAGCAGGCACACCGTCGAAAGTCGTCATGCCCTCCGAAGGAGGGCGGACCTTCGGCAGAGAGTGGAGCGTCCCGGGATCGAACCGAAACGCTTTCTCGCGNNGCGCCGGAGGGGACAGTGTTGACTCACACGGCCCCGGAGAGCGATGTGCGGTCAGCGAGGCGAGGGGGGACAGGGCGACCCGTCGCGCCGGGGCGGTCGGTGCCGCCGCCCAGTGACGCGAGAATGGAGCGTACCGGGATCGAACCGGTGACCTCCGGCATGCAAAGCCGGCGCTCTCCCAGCTGAGCTAACGCCCCGTCGCTTGCAGTGTAGCCCGCCTACGGTTTGCCCTTCCCCATCCGTCGCAAGCCGCCATGCCCGGGCGCCTGGGATTAACGTTCGAGCAGTTCTATACTCGTCCTGTGTCGAGAAACGCCGCTCTCGTCTCGGTCGCACTTCTTCTCTTAGCCGCTCTCGTCTTGCCGAGCTTGGGCTCGAGTGTCTCGCAAGTTCCTCTTCCCACGCTGTACCACGTGCACAGCTTCAATCTGAACCTCGACCGCGACCGGGCGTTGGAGCGCGCGCAGATCTACGACCTGCACCAGGGCGTGATGTCTACCCCGACGACCTACTTCCGGGTCAGTGATCGCCGCAAGGGCACTTTAGTCAGCCTCCAGCCCGTCCAGGTCTTCCTGAGCCCCGGCAGCAGCGAGAGCGGACTCGTGCAGGCCTGGGCACGCGACCTGAATCGCGACGGCCGCGCGGAGATCGCCGTACGTGACTACGCGACGCCCTCGGTCGGCGAGACTCTGACGCTCTTTCGACAGAAGAAGGCTCACTCGCTTAGCTTCTCGAAGCTGCAGACAGTTGTCGGCGACCAGATCGTCATCGCCAAACGTAAGGCGCCGGTCACGTGGAAAGTCCTGATCAAGGCGAATCACGCTCCCAATGGTCGCGATCACCACGAGCGCTGGCGCTGGTCGTCGGCAGAGAAAAAGTGGCTCTGCAAGGCGGACTGCGTTCCTCGCTGAGAGCACGACGTTCGAAGCCGAAGTCGTCCGCCGCCGTCCCCGACCACTCACCACGAACTCCGCTTCCATCTTCGGATAGCTCGCAACGCGTCTAGGAGTACACGAGACAAACGCGCCGCAGACGCGGTGGCTCGCGCAGAGGTCACACCACCGAAAGTCGTCATGCCCTCCGCAGGAGGGCGGACTTTCGGTGGTAACTCAGGCTGCCGAACGCTCGATTCGCTCCTCGGTGCGGGCGCGCCGGAGGATCTTCTCGCGATCGCCAAAGCGGATGGCCGCACGCACGCTGCGCTGCTCGTTCCAGAGCTGCTCGATCTCGCGCTCGAGCTCGTGAAGCTTGGTGGCGACGGACGGATCGTGCCCTTCCGAGAGCTTGTGCCACAGCTCTGCCCGACGGTCGCTCGCCTGCTCGATTTGCTCGCGTATCTGTTCGAGAGTCCTCATATACCGGTGCAAACGTGGTTGGCTGCACCGTATTCCCGAATATCGACGAACTTAGTCAGAAGATGATGTGAGGCTGAAGGCCTAGTTGAGCGCGACGGCTGCCGCTTACTTGAGTGAGTCGGCGATCAAGAGAAGCTCGCGCTCGGAGTAGTAGCCCAAGACGGTGATCTGGATGTCGCCCTTCGTGAGGAGGACGTAGCCCGGGTGCGGAACGCCGTACTCATCGGTGTTGGGATGAGCCACGTACGCTGTCTCGCCCTGAACGGTCCCTACGTGCGCTCCCGGGTCGGCCTGCTCTCGAGCCATGCCGCGGTAGGCAGCTGGCCCGTTCCACGTCGAACTCATCGGCGCCTCAACGCCCGGTGTCAGACACCGCTCAGAAGAAGCCGCTGGAGTCAAGGGGCACCTGTGACGAAAGTGGAACTTTTCTCCCTCAGCTATGCATATCTCGAGTCGCGGTCGGGCGCTGAGTATCGTTGCCGGCTCTACCGGCGCATCAGCGCATAACCAGTGCCATCAGCGCCTTCTGGGCATGCAGGCGATTCTCGGCCTGATCCCAGATCGCCGAGCGCGGACCGTGGGCGATCTCTTCCGAGATCTCCTCGCCGTAGTGCGCCGGCAGGCAGTGCATGACGATCGCCTCTGGGCGAGCAAGCTCGAGCAGTCGCTCGTTGATCGAGTAGCCCTGGAACGCGGCCAGGCGCTCGTCTCGCTCCTCCTCCTCGCCCATGCTCACCCAGACGTCCGTGTAGAGAACGTCGGCGCTGGCCGCCGCTTGCTCGGGATCGCGCACGATCTCGATGCTACCCCCGGACCCCGCAGCTGCCTCGCGCGCGTCGGCCTGAGCCTGCTCGGTTGGCTCGTAGCCGGTCGGGCAGGCACAGACGAAGCTCATGCCGAGCTTGGCCGCGGCGACCATCAGCGAGGCACAGACGTTGTTGCCGTCGCCGAGGTAGGCGAGCCGTATTCCCTGGAGTCGGCCGAAGCGCTCGCGGATCGTCATCACATCCGCCAAGGCCTGGCAGGGATGCGAGCTGTCGGTGAGCGCGTTGAGAATCGGGACGCTGGAGTAGCTGGCCAGCTCGTCCACGTCGGAGTGGGGGCCGGTGCGGATGACGATGGCATCGACGTAGCGCGAGAGCACGCAGGCCGTGTCCTTGAGCGTCTCGCCCCGGGCCAGATGCGTATGCGCGGCCGTGATGCTGACCCCGCTGCCGCCCAGCTGGCAGATGCCGACCTCGAAGGAGACGCGCGTGCGAGTCGAGGCCTTGTTGAAGATCAGCGCCAGCGAGCGGCCCGGAAGAAGCTTGTGCGGCCGGCCCCTGGCGAGGAGCATCTTCAGTTCATCGCCGAGATCGAGCACCGATTTCAACTCGTCGGGCTTCCAGTCGGCGACGCGGAGGAAATGCCTTCCCTTGAGTGAGCTGGTCGGTAGATTCGCCATGAGAAGGCGGTGAGTTTAGCGATCCGAAGCCTTAACAATACGAGGCTTAGGTTTCTTCTCCCGAGTTCATCAGGTAGCAGAAGGGAGGAGACGGGCCCTTAGTCCGTCTCCCGCTTGCCTCAGCCGAGCGTCTCTGCCAACTCGGTTGCAAGCGCCGGAAGCTCGAGCCGCGAGCCGTCGAGCTGGCGTAAGAGCTCGTCGGCGTTCAGGCGCTGCCCCTGCGACCAGAGCCCGCGCAGCAGCTCGCCTGCCTCGAGACGCTTGAACCACTTCCGGCCGAAGCGCTCGCTGAGGGCGGTGCGAACGCGCGCCTCGAAAGCCCAGGCGCGCAAGTACGACGTGCAGTAGAAGCCCTCGTCGAGATCGCGCAGGTAGTCGGTCGGGCTCGGCTCGATCAGGGTTGCGTTCCGAAGCAACTCCACGTACCGCGACGGCATCTCAGTCAGATCGGTCGCGGCGTGCAACTCGAGCTCGTAGAGGAGCTTGGCGCAGTACCGGCGCACGAAGTAGAGCTTCTGCGTCGCTCCCTCCCAACAGAGCTCGCGCACCTCCTCCGCGCCGAGCAGTCTCGTCAGCCAGGCCGGGTTCGAAATCATCCCCTCGAACAGGAAAGCCCAGCCCTCGGTAACCGCGTCGTCGCCGCGACGGCGATACTCGAAGGGGAGATCCGCCGAGGTGTGGGCGAAGTGCTCGCTGTGACCCGCCTCGTGGAAGAGCGCTCGCCAGTCGTCCGGACCGCCGATGGGTTTGGTCACGAGCACGATTCGGCCCGGAATCTCGATCGGCGCGCAGAAGGCGCGCGGCGATTTGCTCGGCCGCGAGGCGACGTCGATCTCGACGTTCTTCTGGCTTCGGAGATCAATGCCGAGTCCGGCCAGGGTCGCCTCGAGCGCCGGAAGCATGCGATCAGCGGGGAACGCAGCGTCCCACCGATTGGCTCGGAAGAGGCGGGGCGTGTCGTAGCGGGCTACCTGGTCGAGGCGAAGGCCGAGCCGCATCCCGAGCAGCCGTTCCAGCGCACGCTCGTAAAGCTTCTCGGTCGCGGCGAGGAACGAGCGGCACTGAGCGGCCAGATCATCGAGGGGTAGGCCGAAGCGCCGGTATAGATCGATCGCCGACTCGCTTCCCAGACCGAGCACAGCCACACGCAAACGCTTGCGCAGGTCGAGCTCGAGCGGGTTGAGCTCGTGCTCGATCAGAGAGCAACGAGCCCGTTCGAGCCGTTCGCGGCGCTCACGATCGTCGGAGTTCGCGATCTCGGAACCGAGCATGCGAAAGGCGATTCGCTCACTGCCGATGTTGGCTTCCAGCCCGGCCTCGAGTGTCGTCAAGCGCTCCTCCTCGGTGCGCGTGAGCGCTCCCAGGTAGCTCTCGCAAGCGAAACGCCAGAGCTCGCGCATGCGCCCGTCACCGCCTACTCGCTCGCCTATCCAGCGCGCTTGCTCCAACGAGGTTAGGTCGCTATAGCGCTCGTGTATCGCTTCGAGCTCGAAGCCTGGCTTGAGCCCGGCGAAGTGGAGGTACATCTCCTCCTCGAGCTCCGCGATGAAGCGGTCGGCTCGCTCGCGGTATTCGTCTAGCGACTGCTCCAGTCCCAGGCTCCCCGCCATGTGCTTAGGATAATGGCCGTGCGCGAGATCTCAGTGAAAACCGAGCGACGGACCCAGGTTCTGGACATCACCCCGGCGATCCGCGAGGCGCTCGGCGAGGATATCGAGGGCTCGGCACTGCTCGTCTACGTGCCGCACACCACGGCCGGCGT
>PMXT01000117.1:17096-18322 GCA_003170995.1 Actinomycetota bacterium
TTCTGCGAGTTCGACGGCCCGCGCACGCGCAAGGTGCTCGTCAGCGTCTTGCGCTAGCTCGCCGAGTACACCACCGTGACCGAAGCGCTCACCTGAACGCGGCCGCGCTGGACCGGTACCGATATATCTTTCAGCGCAGTGGCTGTGTCGAAGCTCGCGTAGATCGGCACGACGTTCTGGGCGCCCTCCTTGATCGTGGCGGGCTTGCCCAGGCTGAGGCCGACGTGCGCGGCCATCGAGGCGGCGTTCGCATGAGCCTTGTCCAACGCCTTGTTGAGCGCTTTCTCGTAGGTGAGATCGGTGTTCTCCTGCGAGAAGGTAGGCCCACTCTCCAGGTTTGCGCCAGCCGCTGTGACCCTGGTGATCAAGGCGCCGGCCTTTAGGACGTAGTGCAGGTCGACACTGACCGAGTTCGAGGCGCTGTAGCCGGTCGTGTTTCCGTTCGAGTCGGTAATCGAATTGACGCTTACCTGTTGCGTCTGGATGTCGCGCGACGCCACTCCTTCCTTCTTGATCACAGCGATCACGCGGCGCATGGCGTGTGAGTTGGCGCTCTGTGCCGCGCTCGCACTGGCACCATTGGAAGTCATGCCGAAGGAGAAGTTGGCCAGGTTCGGTTTCGCCTTGATCGTTGCGCTGGCGCTGACGGTTATCGTTTTCCTCGCGGGGCGGGAGTTGGAGCTGCAGGCGGTGGCTAGCCCGAGCACGAGCAATGTAATCACTGCTAGAGCGAAAGCAGAGCGCTTCATCATCTGTCCTCCTGGATGGCGGTCGACCGAATACTGACGGGCCGGGCGGCGGCGACTCCCGCGCCCGTCTACTCGGATACGTCACCGGCGCTCCCGCTCGTCACAGCTACGCTGGGGGCTGATGGCCGCCCCCGTAGTGAAAGAACAGGAGCTGGAACTCCGGATCGAGTCGCTCGCCTTCGGCGGCAACGGCGTTGCGCGCCTGGAGGGTTTCGTTCTCTTCGTCCGCCGCGGGCTTCCCGGCGATCTCGTACGTGCCCGTGTCACCAAGGTGAAACGCAGCCACGCCGAGGCCGAGACGGTCGAGGTGCTGGAGCCGGGCCCGAGCCGCGTCGAGGCGCCCTGTCCCTACTTCGGCACTTGCGGCGGCTGTCGCTTCCAGGATCTCGCCTACGAGATTCAGTGCGAGGCCAAGGCCGCGCAGGTGCGGGACGCACTCGTGCGCATCGCCGGCATCGCCGAGCCGCCGCTCGAGCC
>PMXT01000117.1:18346-18502 GCA_003170995.1 Actinomycetota bacterium
GACGAGTTGCTGCCGATCGAGCGCTGTCTGCTCACGACCGAGCTCGGCAACTCGATCCGCGCCGCGGTCGTTGCCTGGGCACGCGAGGAGGGGCTCGAAGCCTACGACCAGAAGGAGAAACGTGGATACCTGCGCCACCTGGTCGTGCGCGAGGGC